>NZ_JBLZFZ010000008.1:0-171437 GCF_050753385.1 Pantanalinema rosaneae CENA516 | reverse complement strand
AGATGTGTATAAGAGACAGGATGGGGAGATGGGGAGATGGGGAGGATAGAGGCGCGATCGTGGTTGACGATTTGCGGCTCATTGATCCCGGATCATTGTTCATTGCTGATCATTGACCCCTTAGAATGGGTTCAAGTCTTTAACTTGAATTCCCATTTTTTTGATTAGGCATGACTCACGCAACCGATGTTGGAACCCTGGCACGCTGGATGGCAGCGGATTTTAGTAATCAGGCACAAGCGTTTGAAAATCCACCCTTCTTTGCCCACATTCGGGTTTGTATGCGACCGTTGCCCGTGGAACTCTTGTCTGGGGTAGGGTTATTTTTGGAGCAAGCGTATGATTACGCCTTAAATGATCCCTACCGCATTCGGGTATTAAGGTTATTTGTTAAGGACGATCGCATTGAGCTAGAGAACTACAAAGTCAAGGAAGAGGAAAAGTTTTATGGGGCTTCGCGGCAGCCAGAACGACTTGCCCAACTCAGCCTCGACCAGTTAGAACACATGCCGGGATGTAACATGCATGTGGAATGGACGGGGCAGAGCTTTAAAGGTCGGGTAGAACCCGGAAAAGGCTGTGTCGTAGTGCGAAAAGACCGGACGACCTATTTAGATAATGAATTTGATATTAATGCTGAACGAATGATCAGCTACGATCGCGGACGTGATCCCGAAACGGATGAATTGGTTTGGGGTGCGATCGCGGGACCGTTTCATTTTGTGCGCTGGGCGAGCTTTGCCGATGAAGTGAAGGTTTAAATCTATGTACGATTTGCTGCTGCGTCATTGTCGCTTGTTGCAAACTGACCAGACGATCGCAGAGGTAGATATTGCGGTTGAACAGGGTAAGATTTCGGCGATCGCGCCCCATCTGCCCGGTCACGCCAAAATCACCTTGGATATCCACAAGCATTTGGTGAGTCCGCCCTTTGTCGAATCCCATTTGCACTTGGACTCTGCTCTCACGGCGGGAGAACCGCGTTGGAACCAAAGTGGCACTCTGTTTGAAGGGATTGAGATTTGGCGGGAGCGTAAACAAAACTTGTCGCTGGAAGACGTAAAGCAACGGGCGATCGCCACATTGAAGCAGCAGGCAACCCAGGGCGTATTATTTGTTCGCAGCCATGCCGATGTCAGTGAAGCAAGTCTGACGGCTCTTCAGGCACTCTTGGAGGTGCGGGAAGCGGTCAAGGGTTGGATGACTCTGCAAATTGTGGCGTTTCCCCAGGATGGGTTCTATGGCGGTCCCCAAACCAAGATTTTAATGGAAAAGGCGATCGACCTGGGGGCAGACGTGGTGGGAGGGATTCCGCATTACGAACTGACTCGCGAGGATGGCGTTCAATCCGTTCACCAGATTTTCGCCTTAGCAGAAAAATACGATCGCCTGATCGATATCCATTGTGATGAAATCGATGACGAGCAATCCCGGTTTTTGGAAGTGGTTGCTGCCTGTGCGATCCGCAGTGGTTTCGGAGCCCGCGTTTCCGCCAGCCACACGACGGCCTTCGGGTCGTACAACAATGCCTATGCCACCAAACTCATGGGCTTTTTGCGCCAGACGCAAATCAATTTCATTGCGAATCCCTTGATTAACATTACCCTCCAGGGGCGGACAGATACCTACCCCAAGCGGCGAGGCATTACCCGCGTGAAAGAACTCTGGCAAGAAGGGTTGAATGTTAGTTTCGGACATGATTGTGTCCAGGATCCCTGGTATTCCTTTGGTAGGGGAAATATGCTAGATGTGGCATTTATGGGGCTGCATGTCTGTCAAATGACGGGAATTGCCGAAATTAACGCCTGTTACGACATGATCACTCGCAATGGTGCTAAAACCCTGCATGTCGAGGATCAGTACGGAGTGGAAATTGGTAAACCCGCGAATTTGATTGTGCTGGATGCCAAAGACCGTTATGACGCGATCTGTCAACGTTCTACCGTTTGTTATGTGATCGCTCAAGGAAAGCTGCTTGCTCGGACTGAAGCCCCCCGCCCCCACTGGTATGGGGCAGCCGGATGTTGATGGAGTTCTTAATTTTTGTCGCGTGGAATAATCCGCGAAAGTGGGTATTTTGAGTGCATGTTGATAACTCAAAATCCCTTATGGTTAGCACTAAACCGCGATCGTTTGACCCCAGGGCTGACTTACCGTTCCGGTTCTGGAAATCATTTCGGGCATTATTTGGGTTAGCCCTATTAGTCGTGCTGACTCTGAATGCCTGTGGTCAGTCCCAATCGCTGCAACCCCTGAAAGTGGGTGTCACCACCTGGCCGGGATTCGACATTATCTTATATGCCCAGGAGGCTGGCATTTTTAAGCAACGTGGCTTAGAGGTGCAGCTAATTCGGTTTGAGAATCAGCAGGACTCTGCCAGAGCCGTGTTGCGGGGATCGTTAGATGCCTCTTTCTCCTCCTTGTGGGATGTGATGCAGGTTGATCCAGGAGAGGACAAGCCAGAAGTTCTGCTTGTTTCCAATATTTCCGCTGGTTCGGATGGCATGGTTGCCCGATCGGGGATTCAGTCTATTAAAGATCTCCCAGGTAAACGTGTGGGAGCCAAGCTGGGTACGGTCAATCATTTAATTTTGTTGGAAGCCTTAAAGCTGCATCAGATCCCGCCGGAAGCTGTCACGATCGAGGATGTATCGAATGAGACAGCCGTGGAATTACTGCGGAAGGGTAAGCTAGATGCGGCTGTCGTCTGGCAACCTTTATTAGGGGAAACGGCAACCGCGATCAACGGCAAGATTATTTTTACCACCGCAGAAGTCGATAGTTTAGTCATTGACACCTTAATGTCCCGGTCTAGTGTGGTCAAGGCTAAATCCGCTGAGTTGGTTCGCTTCATGCAAAGTTGGTTTGATGTCATGCACGCTGTAGACACTCAACCAACCGACGTGTATGACCGGGTGGGGCAAGCGTTAGGGCAAACAGGGGCATCGTTCGGTAGCGATTATGCAGGACTGAAGAAAGGCGATATCGCCATGCAGCAACGCATGTTTCAGTCTGCCAGCCGGTTGAAAGCCGCGATCGCTCAAATGGCACAATTACTGCAAGCCGATCCGCGATCGGGACGAGTCCCGCGAGAAGACTTGGAGATTAATTCCGCATTGGTGACAAGCGCGATGGCAACCTGGAATCCTTAAGCACAAATGTCTCTTCTCCATTGGTTAAACAAGCAAAGTCTGTCTACACAGCTCCTCTTGGGGCTAGGGATCTCTCTGGCTACCGTCGGACTCAGCACTCTGGGCGTGAACTACTACCTGATCCAGGCAGGAATGGAAAACCAGATGCGAGAGCGGGCACAGTCAATTACGCGATCGTTAGAGTTTGCCACCGAGGGCTTGCTGGAACTGGAGAATAAAAGCTTACTCCGCCGAGTGGTACAAAACTATGCCACCTTGCCAGCCGTGATGGAAATTGCGATCGTGGGGGCTGACGGGTTCACTCTGGTTCATAGCGCTGAACCCATGCAGCAACGGGTATATGCATCGATCCATCCAGAACTTGCCCAGCCCCTGGAACAGGCTGCCACAACTGGCAAAGAGATTAACCGTGAGATGGCGGTAAATGGGAAACCGACCTTAGTCAACCTATTGCCCTTTCGGAGCGTTCTGTTTGGGCAGTCTGGTAAACGGGGAGTCGCGATCGCAATTATTGATCTGCACCAGATGCAACAGGAAACGGGCAAAACGCTACTGACCTCATCCTTAACGCTGTCAGGGGGCATTGTGCTGATTCTGTTGCTGATGACCGCCCTGATCCAGCGCAACTTGTTGAGTCCCTTAAAGGCTGTGAATGACGCAGTGGCCCGTAGCAAGCAGGCAGGCGCTTTTTACATGCCTAGAGGTCTGCCTGCCAATGAGATCCGGTTTCTTGCGAGCACCTTTGATGATGTCTTTCAGCAATTAGAAGCTTACGAACAATTACAGGCAGAAATTACCCAACGGCGGCAGGTAGAGGCGACCCTCCGAGCCAGTGAAGCGCGGGAACGCACGAAATCTCAGCAACTAGAGCACGCCCTGCAAGAACTTAAACAAGCCCAAACCCATCTGATTCAGAGTGAGAAAATGTCGAGCCTGGGGCAATTAGTGGCTGGGGTAGCCCATGAAATTAACAATCCTGTTAACTTTATTCATGGCAATATTCTCCATGCCGATCAATACACTCAGGATTTGCTGGAGTTAATTCACCTGTATCAGGAGGCGTACCCGAATCCAGTCCCTAAAGTTGCTACAAAAACCTCTGAAATTGATTTAGAGTTTCTGCAATCTGATTTGCCAAAACTGCTGGCTTCGATGAAGGTGGGGGCGGAACGAATTCGCGAAATTGTCAAATCGTTGCGATCGTTCTCCCGCTTAGATGAGGCAGAGGTGAAACGGGTCGATATCCATGAAGGGATTGATAGCACCCTGATGATCCTGCAAAATCGGATGAAGCCCAAAGTCGTGCGGATACAGGGGAAGGAGTATCACTATCCCGAAATTCAAGTCATCAAGCACTATGGATTTCTGCCCCCGATCGAGTGCTACGCCGGACAGCTAAATCAGGTGTTCATGAATATCCTCAGTAATGCGATCGATGCGCTAGAGGAAGACATCGGACGGCAAATGGTCAAAGCGGCTACCAATCAACTCGCGGCTGCCAATCAACTCGTGCCGCACCGCCATGAAAAACGCTTACCGACTCCTACGATCCAAATTCACACCCGGATGAAAGGCGATGATTGGGCAAGCATCCACATTATTGATAATGGACCCGGAATGCCAGAAGCCGTCCAAAAACGCTTGTTTGATCCGTTCTTCACGACTAAACCCGTCGGTAAAGGCACAGGCATGGGCATGTCCATTAGCCATCAGGTGATCACAGAACGCCATCGCGGCAATCTCCACTGTGTCTCTGCTCCCGGTCAAGGTGCCGAATTTATCATCGAAATTCCCGTTCGCGCGATCGGGACAACCTAAAAATCCCAACATCCCCGCTTACTGGGCTTGAGTTGACCTGGAACCGCCTGTTCTACCGCTTGCACCAGGCTGGAAGCCACTCGCGCGGCATGGGGACGAATCAATGACCACAAAATCGGCGATAACCATCCCCGTAGTGTCACTGAATAGGACACACAGGCTCCACAAACCGTTGATTCTACCTGATAGGTAATTTGCTCCTCCAAACCGGGCATGACTAAAATCCGTACACTCAACAATTCCCCAGGACGGACTCGCTCCACAAAAATTTGAATCGGGATTGGCACCCGTCGTGTAAATGCCTGATAAATTAACCCCGGTTTAGCCACTAACCCATTGGGAACATTAGTGCTTTCTAAAATTGGATGCCAGGACACATCTGCCAGATCGATAATCTTGTGCCACAACTCATCAACCGAGGCAGAACTAATGGCTCGATAGGTTCTGGCTAATGAACACTGAAACCGCCGCTTCCGATAGTTAATTAATCTGGTTAGAGTGTTAAACATCGCCACACCTTTGCCCTATCAAATCGGTTGAGAACACTCAGTCGATCGAGGAGCTGACCTCAGCATTCACTCTCTCACATCGGCTAAATCTGCCTCTCTATCTCAAGTAAGTTACTTCCAGCAACAGCCTAAGCTTGGGTCGCTGATTGTAAGGGCACAAGACCGTTACAAGGGGATGCACTTTCTTGAGACTGCTTCTAGACTAGCGCTCTCAGGCTAATTAGAATAGCCTCTGCTAATTGAGTTGGTTGGCAGGACAATTCGCGATAGGCTAGGGGAGTTGACTCTTTTCAGGGCGATCGAGCTTCAGTCATCTAGCGTTTGGGTTTACTATTTTTATCCTTTCGTCGTGTATCGCAATCAATAGCCACCCATTTGGTGCCGACAATTTTTAGAAAACTTATCTGCTGACTACAAATCTCATCGATAATAGTAAACCGTTAGGTTTTTGTGAAAAAATCGGTTTTTGGTTCTGGCTATCTGCGGCTCGGCTTTGGGCGCTGGCAACTAACCATCCATTGTCCCTCTAATCACTAGCGTGTCTCTGGAACAGTAATTATGACGGCATTTTCAACTTCTGAAACAGCTTCATCAAATCCCTTAATTCCTCCCTCGGACTCCCGGCAGCGAGTCAGCCAGTTTTTGCGAGATATCCAGGATCGGATTTGTGAGGGATTAGCTCAGGCAGACGGAGTTGGGCAATTCCAGGAAGATAGCTGGGAACGCGAAGAGGGCGGCGGCGGCCGATCGCGGGTGATTCGCGATGGCGGTGTATTTGAGCAAGGCGGAGTCAACTTCTCAGAAGTCTGGGGCAAGGATTTGCCACCCTCCATTCTGGTACAGCGTCCAGAAGCCGCCGGACATGGCTTCTATGCGACCGGAACCTCAATGGTGTTGCATCCTCGCAATCCCTATATCCCGACCGTCCATTTAAACTATCGCTACTTTGAGGCGGGTCCCGTTTGGTGGTTTGGTGGCGGGATTGATTTGACCCCGTACTACCCCTTTGTGGAGGATGTGATTCATTTTCACAGCACCCTGAAGCAAGCCTGTGATGCCCATCATCCGGAGTATTACCCTACCTTTAAGCTGTGGTGTGATGAATACTTCTATCTGAAGCATCGGCAGGAAACTCGGGGAGTTGGGGGAATTTTCTTCGACTATCAAGACCATCGAGGCAATCTGTATCATGGTCCAGATGCTAAGGGTCTAGCGGCGCAACACAGTCAACAGGTGGGGGATGTGGGTGAGCGCACCTGGGAACAACTATTCGCCTTTATTCAAGCCTGTGGCAATGCCTTTCTGCCAGCTTACTTGCCGATTATTGAACGGCGGCGATCGCAGGAATATGGCGATCGGGAGCGGAATTTCCAACTTTATCGGCGGGGACGTTACGTTGAGTTCAACCTCGTCTACGATCGAGGTACGATTTTTGGGCTACAAACGAATGGACGCACTGAGTCAATTTTAATGTCCCTGCCTCCCTTGGTGCGCTGGGAATACGGCTATCAGCCAGAACCGAACACTCCCGAAGCCCAACTGTATGAAACGTTTCTCAAACCTCAAGACTGGCTGAATTGGACACAACCAACCTCGGAAGTCTGAGTTAGACTACTGAGATAGGAATTGTTTGTAATTATTGGAAAGTGTTGGAATTTTCCATTTTGTGTCAAAACTAAGTTGAGTTATATCAGTAAGCCCTCACGGGCGAGGTTTACTCACTCATGATGGTTGGAACTTACGGAGCTAGTCTCAATGACACGGCGACTCAGTTGGGCCAAGTTTGTCCCAGATGCACAGGGTTGAGGCTCATTGCGGATCCTTTTTCAAAAACATCACCCCAAATATCCACAGTTTCTAGGAGAGGGTAGTTGATCCCTATGGAGCAGAAATCAATTCACATGGAGCAAAAAACCTATACCACCCAGGATGGGACAACGGTGATTGTCCTGACTCCCTCTGGGCGGTTAGACATCACAACTGCCTGGCAGTTTCGGCTCAAGCTCCAAGAGTGCATCTCTAAACTGAGCCACCATGTGGTGGTGAATCTGGGTCAGGTGAACTTCATTGATAGCTCAGGTCTAACTTCTCTGGTCGCCGGGATGCGGGATGCTGACAAAGTTCGCGGCAGCTTCCGCATCTGTAGCGTCCATCCAGAAGCCAGACTGGTATTTGAAGTGACGATGATGGACTCGGTTTTCGAGATCTTTGACACTGAAGAGGAAGCTCTGGAAGGGGTACCTCGCGGTATTGCCAGCTAAACGGTAATAGTCCGAATTTTAGTGTCAGCCACCATCAGCCATGCGATCGCAAGGGGGGAGGGACGTGTTATGTCACCTCTCTCTCTCGTTCGTTTTTAGCCGATAGTCATCCGATCTGTTCGCGGGTCGCCATATCCCAGGTAAATGCCTGACGTTTGACGAACTGGTAGGGTCCCATTAAGGCTCCCCACAGTCCCTGCCCCGTCTCCGGATCAACGCCCTTGTCGTAACTCAGTAAGATATCTGGACTTGCCGCAAACCCTAAGGACACTTGCCGCAGTTCTCCCTGGTAGCTAAAGCAACACCGAGCCGCCGCCGGTAAGGTCGCGGTAAACCAATAGGTCGTTGGGGATAGGGGGTCTACGGCAACCTCTAAGCGGCACCCCGGCAACAGTTCCAGTTGATCAGGGGTCAATGCGGCTAACCGCTCTGGATTGGCACCCGCTCCTTTGAACGCATCTGGATCGTTAAAAGCATAATATTGCACCTGTAGCGATTCTTCCTGCCCTGGCGGTTGACATAACCGTAGCAAGCGTTGGCGATAGGGATAGTCCGGCGTGACTACATTCGCCTGTTCTGCAAACAAGGCCAGGCTGTCGTCGGTAAATAGGGCAACCGGACGCTGCCATAACCGGAGTGGTACATACCAGGTAGGATCCGCGATCGCTTGTTCACGGTTGTCAAATTCGCCTGCCAGGTAGTTAGCCAGGGTCAGCAACAGGGAAGAAATAGCCATAACCAAATTTGCTCCAGTAATTCCATTGCCACCAGGCGTAGGACGCTACAGAATCTCTGATAAGATAAAGAGTTTGCAAAGGACTCGATGCTGCAAGGAGATAGCCCACTATGGCGCGGATGTATTATGACGCAGATGCCAATTTAGATCTATTGGCAGGGAAGACGATCGCGATCGTCGGTTACGGTTCCCAGGGCCACGCCCATGCCCTGAACTTGAAAGACAGTGGCATGAATGTCGTAGTGGGGTTATATCCCGGCAGCAAGTCGGCTCAAAAAGCCAAAGATGCTGGTTTGACTGTCCTTCCCGTTGCCGAAGCCGCTCAGAAAGCAGACCTGATCATGATCCTGCTGCCGGATGAAGTCCAAAAGACGGTTTATGCCAACGAAATTGCGCCTTACCTAACAGCCGGGAAGATTCTGGCGTTCGCGCATGGCTTTAATATCCACTTTGCTCAGGTTGTGCCTCCCAGCGATGTGGATGTGATTATGGTGGCTCCCAAAGGTCCCGGTCATCTGGTACGCCGCACCTATGAGCAAGGCGAAGGCGTTCCCTGCTTATTCGCTGTTTACCAGGATGCCACGGGGCAAGCTCGCGATCGGGCAATGGCGTATGCTAAAGGCGTTGGCGGCACCCGCGCTGGTATTCTGGAAACCACCTTCCGGGAGGAAACCGAAACCGATTTGTTTGGTGAACAGGTGGTGCTGTGTGGTGGCTTAAGTGCTTTGATCAAAGCTGGATTTGAAACCCTGGTGGCGGCGGGTTATCAACCCGAACTGGCTTACTTTGAGTGTCTACATGAAGTGAAGCTAATTGTCGATCTGATTGTGGAAGGTGGCTTAGCCAAAATGCGCGATAGCATTTCCAACACGGCTGAATACGGTGATCTGACCCGTGGGCCTCGCATTGTCACAGATGAGACTCGGGCAGAGATGAAAAAAATTCTCACCGAAATCCAAACGGGTCAATTCGCTCGCGAGTTCGTCTTGGAAAATCAATCCGGGAAACCTGGATTTACCGCGATGCGGCGGCGGGAAGCGGAACACCCGATCGAAGAAGTCGGCAAGGACTTACGCGCCATGTTTAGCTGGCTGAAGAAGAACTAATTGGTTCAATCTAAGTCGTTCAACTAACCCTCTGGGCACTGCCCAACCCTATCCTCACCCTATCCCTCTCCCACGGGGCTACGGTGGACACACAAATCGAGTCGATCCTCCCCAACCCTCCTTAACAAGGAGGGATCCGAACCAAAGATATTCAAAGTCCTCCTTTTTAAGGGGGATTTAGGGGGAGCAAACCCGCATTTGCGACTCAATCAAAGATCTGTGTACACCGTAGCCCACGGGGAGAAGGGTTGGGGATGAGGGTAATAAACCAGCTAGTCTGACCCTGGACTAGAGCAGGAAGGGGGATGAGCGGTAAGATTGCCTTGTGTTGTTGAGGAAAGGATCTATGAGTAATCGGATTCAGGCTCAAGCTACAAAACTTTGGCAAACGATCGCGGCTCCTGAAACCGCTACAAGCTATCGCAACGTTTTATCCGTCACCTGGACAATTGTGCAGGAAGCCGCTTACTTGTTTTGGCTGGTGCTGTGTCTGGGCTTGGTATTCGTCGATTGGTTCTGGCGATTAGGCTATCGATCAGGGAGTGACCTGCGAAACTGGATGAGCAACCTGGAGGAGCCTGATCCCAACCGAATGTTAAGCACTACCGGAGAATCACTCGCCACCGTTGGCAAAACTGGGATGATTAAAGTTTTGAATACGGCCAAAGCTCAACTAGGGATGGAGGTTACAGAACCCCCGCCTGCCCCTGTCCGTCCGGCATCTGCCCCAGTCGCTTCCATCAGCCAACCTACGCCGCCTGAACCGCCAACGACTTCTGGTGGTACAGAGACGGAAAGCAACCCTTCTGATGAGGAGTAAAGCCTGCCTGGGAACTCAATCCATCCGTACAGTCTGCCGAGGAATCATTCAGGTCAGGATTTCTGAGCGCATAGTTTTTTTGCCTCTTGTAAGGTGAGTGGGCCTGCCGATCCTTTGCTGATGAGCGGACACCATTCCTGACTGACCGCCGTTCTAGCCTGATTGTAAAGTTCTGCCTGACTGGGGGGCACTAAGACCGCCGCCTGAACGGCTGTATCGTAATGTCGTCGTTGTGCCCGTTGCAGCGCGATCGTATAAATCGCATTGCTCCACAGCGCAATATTTTGCTGTGCCTGGGCATATCCGGGTTGTCCAGGCTGAATTTTACCCGCATCCTGAATCGCTGAGGAGAACGGGGAAGCATGATCATTCCGAATCAAAGCTTGCATTAAGCTACCATCCAGACTTTGAACGTCGATCGAGGAGTTTACCGGCGGTTTCACCTCTAATGGGACAACTGGAGATGGAGCCTCTACCGGGGAGGTGACTGTGGGCGACTGGACAGTTGCTGGGGGAGATGCCGCGATCGTCTGAGTAGATGCCACGATCGTGCCAGGAGTAGACGATGGGGATCTGACCTGAGTTGACTGGGATTGGGTGGGATTCGCTGGCTGTGCCATTACCGGTTGCCCTGGGAAAAAGGTTGACCAATTTCGCCACAGCACTCCTACCAGCAGGAATGCCGTTAACAGCCCACCCCACAGCAACATAGGTCGCCAGAAGACAGCATCTGCCATTTCGGGCTCCTCTGGAGTACCAGCATTTGCCTGGGCTGACAGGGGTGATGGTGAGGTCGGGGTTTGGTTCGGCTGGGTCATAGGGCGATCGTCCGTAAAGGAATGTGTAGCAAAGCCATTGCCATTGAGCGAGGAGGCTTTGGGGGTTAATGGTGTGATACGACTGGATGCAGAAATCGATTCAATGTGACTATGATGCCCATTCAGCTTGCCATTCGCTGCGATCGCAGGCGGTGGAGCTATGCTGGAATCACCTTGGGTAGCACCCTGACCATTTCTAGGCTGACCAGTCTTGGCAAAGTCCAGTGCGGCGGCAATCTCAGCCGCATTCGGTTGCCCGGATTTGATCTCATTTGTGGCAACGCTGGCACTGGCGGCAGGTAAGGCACTCTCGGTGATCGGGTTCCGCTCCATCGTGGGGGATGCCACCTGCGGCAAAATTACCTGGTGTAATTGCTCAGGCTGACAGATCGTGAGCGGTTGCTGCATTGGTTGCCAGGAATGTTCGCTGAGTTCAGGCAGACGATGATGCAAGTAACGATCGAGGCTGGCTAGAGTCGTGCATTGTTGATGGCGTAAACACTCTACTAAAGTGGCAGTAAACAAGCTCTGCCGTAAGGTCGCG
This sequence comes from Pantanalinema rosaneae CENA516, assembly GCF_050753385.1. Lineage (NCBI taxonomy): Bacteria > Bacillati > Cyanobacteriota > Cyanophyceae > Leptolyngbyales > Leptolyngbyaceae > Pantanalinema > Pantanalinema rosaneae. Next base: position 159,673 of record NZ_JBLZFZ010000008.1, on the reverse strand, counting down.
ACTTCATGGGAAAACTGCCCTGGTTGGCAAGATAGGATCGTCGCTACTCCAGACTCCTGCGCTAGCTGTGCCGTCTGTCTACCGACTTCCTGCGTCAACCCAGATCCCTGACTGCGGTTGACATCCAACAACACGAGGGTTGTTGCGGCGCTGGTTCGAACTCGCTCAAACACAGTGGCTAATGGAATACCAGTCGTAGAGAGGGTAGCGGGGTTTCCTTCTACAGGCATCAAGTAATCCTGTTCCTGCTCGCAAGCGCCATAGCCGCTGAAAAATAGCCAGAGGATATCACCGGGTTGCACCATTTCCCGACAGATGCGATCGATCCAGTCCAGAATATTTTCCCGGTTGGGATAGGTCGATTTACCCCGAACGGGCGGAGAATTATCACTCAACAAAATGCACCGTTCTGGCAAAAATCCTGCCTCACTTGCCAGAATATGGCGCAACGCCTGAGCATCTCGCTGGGCGTAGGTCAACGGTTGAAAAAATTGATATTGATTAATCCCAATCGCGATCGCCCACTGTCTCATACCAGATGCCCCACGTCTCTTACTCGTTAGTATGCCCAACTGTTTGGTTTATTCTCTCAACTGGATGATTAATCCCCTGGTTTAGCCCCCTGGTGACTCCGATCGCAGGTTCATCTCCTTACCTCTACTCAAGCTATGTCTATGCTCAAAGCAAACCCCATTTCAAGACCAGATGAGCAGATTAAATCGCTGATTTAGGCAGTTCAAACAAATTGCTACCCTATTCCTACTATAAGGGCATATAAGTAGGGAGTTACTAACAGTTATTCTCCTTATGACTGATGCTTAATTGTTTATCTACCTTAATGCTTAAACAATCAGCCTATATGCCCTTTCTCAGCCATCAACCTGGAAAAGTGGCAACGAATTGAACTCTATTTTGCTTCAACAATAGTCCAGTCAGAGCCAGGAGGAACTAGGATGCAAACTGCTCATAAATTGTTACAAAACTCCTATGAACACCGTGATTCAGATCACAATCAGAAACAGAATGTCGATCGCGGAAGTTGGCGCTTTCTCAAGACATTTCCTCACCGTATTTTATCGATCGGCACTGTGGGGTTACTCTGTTTGACTGGAGGCTGGTTACTCCCCTCCATCGTCATGCCGCTCAGCGTCCAGGCGTATGATGCCCAAACGAATGTGCTAATTGATGTGGGAGCCGGAGAAAGTTTTGAAACTGTATTACGCCGAGCGGAAGCCGTTGCCCGAGCCGCTGCTCAACGTAGTTTCGATCGCGACATTTTAATTTCTGATGTCACGATCTTTGTTTCCGCCCAACACGCAGGGGCGATTTCCCCGATCCTGACCTTAAACGCCAGTCGTCTGCAATGGCGGAGTCGTCCTGATGCCCGCCGTTGGGCAACCTACTACCCTTCTGCCAAAACTCTCTTAGGCATGGATGCGTCTCCCCAGCGCGTCGCTACTCCGCCCACCCAACCAACGCCAACCGTGACCAATCCTGGAGCGGTTCCTGTAGTTCCTGTTCCCGTTGCCGTTCCCGTTCCCGTTGCCGTTCCGGCAGGGACAGTGCCCCAGACTGGCACCCCAATTCAGCCAGGAACTATTCAACCCGGTACCGTTCAACCCGGAACAACAACTCAACCCGGTGGGATTCAACCGGGGACAACCCAACCCACGCCGACTCAGCCGGGAACCACTATTCAACCGGGGACAAGCCAACCTACGACTACCACGCAACCGGGCACAACCCAGATCATTCCCGATCGCATTCCAACCCCTGGAACAATTGGTCGGTAGTTTGCTCATCGGATAACCCGATCGGAGGGATTGTCTCTAAAGCTGCCGCCAGACGATCGCGGGGCAATCCCTCCAAAATAGGGTTGATGAATTATCAAAATTTATCTATGGACAAGGGTGACTCTAACGAATTAGTCAGTTGACTTTATTACGCTCTGTTGCAAACTTTGTTAAGCAGTATTTCAACTTCCCCTGATCTGTTGGAATCGGCGCAAGTTGCAGCAAATGTCCATGATAGGATGCTTTCTCGTAGCTTCGAGAGATTTAGGAGAAGACCTTTGGCACTACGGGTTGCTGTTGTTGGTGGAGGTCCAGCCGGTTCCTCTGCTGCTGAAGTTTTGGCAAAAGCTGGTATTGAAACCTACTTATTCGAGCGCAAGTTAGACAACGTGAAGCCCTGCGGTGGTGCCATTCCGCTGTGCATGGTCAGCGAGTTCGATTTGCCGCCAGAAATCATCGATCGCCGGGTGCGGAAGATGAAAATGATCTCGCCATCCAATATCGAGGTCAACATCGGTAGCACTCTCAAAGATGACGAGTATATTGGGATGTGCCGCCGGGAAGTGCTAGATGGCTTTATGCGCGATCGCGCCGCCAAGCTAGGCACCAAGGTAATCAATGGCACGATGCACAAGCTAGAGATCCCAGGTAACGACAAAGACCCTTACATCCTGCATTACGCCGATCACTCGAACGGAACGCTGGAAGGGGAAAATAAAACCCTTGCCGTGGATTTGGTGATTGGTGCCGATGGCGCTAACTCTCGGGTCGCCAAAGCGATCGATGCGGGGGATTACAACTACGCGATCGCCTTCCAGGAGCGGATTCGGCTGCCGGAAGACAAAATGGCGTACTACGAAGATCTGGCAGAAATGTATGTCGGTGATGATGTGTCGCCGGACTTCTATGCCTGGGTCTTCCCCAAATATGATCACGTTGCGGTTGGTACAGGTACCATGAAGCCGAACCAGGCTCGGATCAAAGAACTGCAAGCCGGGATTCGCGCTCGGGCAGCCGCCAAACTGCGGGGCGGTAAGATTATTCGCGTCGAAGCTCACCCGATTCCCGAACATCCCAGACCTCGCCGGGTAGTCGGTCGCGTAGCGCTAGTGGGTGATGCGGCTGGAACCGTCACGAAGTCTTCCGGTGAAGGGATTTACTTTGCCGCTAAGTCCGGTCGGATGTGTGCTGAAACCATTGTGGAATTTGCTAACCAGGGGAATCGCGTTCCCACCGAGCAAGACCTCAAGGTTTACCTGAAGCGCTGGGATCGGAAATACGGTGCTACCTATCTGGTGCTCGATCTGCTGCAACGGGTATTCTATCGATCGGATGCTACCCGGGAAGCATTTGTCGAAATGTGTGCTGACATGGATGTGCAGAAGCTCACCTTCGACAGCTACCTCTACAAAACTGTGGTGCCGATGAATCCATTGGTGCAACTGAAGGTAACGGCAAAGACGATCGGTAGTTTACTACGCGGTAACGCTCTCGCTCCCTAATTTTCTTTGCACAACTCCATCAATTCCTACCTTAGTCAGCATGAAGGACTCCTCATGCTGGCTTTTTTATGGCTTTTTTAAGCGACCACAAACAAACCAGACTCAGCTAAATAGCGGCACAAATTCCTATAATGTTTTCTTTATGCTTTTGGGCAGGGTACTCTAGTTCAAATGGTTTAAATTGGCTTCTTGCTAAAGGTAGATTTGGCTGAGTAATCCTCATCACTCCGTCCACAATCCAACCCTGGTTGCAAGCAGTCATCCCTCCAGTTCTGCACCCTACGTTGTTCACGATGACGCACCACCCTGAATTAACTCCCCCCGCCAACCGTTGGGCTTCCCTGGTTAAACGGAGTATTCACCAACCCGGTTCCCTCGAATGGCTAGAGTCCAATATTGGTAACTTTTTGCGGGCAGCCCTACATGATTGTGGGCATTGGGATGCGATCGATTATATTTTTCCCGAACCAGTACCAGAAAATCGCTGGCTATTTGATTTTGAAACCAATAGTTTCATGGGCTATTTTCTCAGCCAATGTGAGGGGCACTACGGCTATTGGTCACATGACTACGCCTATCGTTCCCACTTTTTCCAAATTTTTGCCGATCCCGATAAACCATCCTACTACTCGACAGGCGACCCACCTGAGTATGTGATTGAAGCTCTAGCAAACCAGGGGATTGAAGTAGTACGGTGGGGCAAGTTTCTCCAATCCGAGCATCCTCTACTTCGTAAAGCCAAGGCAGAATGCCAAACGTTAAATCCACCGCTCTGTCAGTCCGTTGTTACAGCCATTTGGCAGCAATCCACCCCGGATACTTTCCTGACCGAGTGGGAAGCCCATAAAGCGACCTACCTGAACCAGCAGTGATTACAGCGTGATTGGGACGTTCTCGGTAGCGTCCCGATCGCTGCCTAACTCAGTTGAACGATCGACCAATTGCTGAACCTGGAGTCGATTCAGTTTGCCCTGGGCATTGCGAGGCAGTTGATCGACTGCCAACCAGCGTTTTGGATATTTAAAGCGACTGAGGTTGCCATCTAAAGCCGTCCTCAAATCCGTTGCTGTAGTGGCAGTCTCGATCGGCACATAAATGGCAGTAATCGCTTGCCCCCACTCGCGATCGTCCACGCCAATCACACAGACATCCTTGACTAACCCAGTCGCTCGAATCGCAGCTTCTACCTCTGCCGGAAACACATTCTCGCCACCTGTGATGATTTTCTGGCTATTCCGTCCGACCAGATGCAGATAGCCCTCGGCATCATAAAACCCTAAATCATCGGTTGCAAACCAGGCGGTTCCAGGTTCTTGTAACAGCGTGATCTGGCTAGAAGCGGTATAGTACCCCAGTGCCAGCGATCGCGCCTGTACCGTAATCACCCCAACCTGACCAATCGGCAAAATATTCCCCGCCTCACTCCGGATCATAACTTCCGCATGAGGTAACACCTGTCCACACCCCGATTTTCCCTGGAGAAAATCATCTGGTGGCAATGTGGCGATTTGGGATGCGGTTTCAGTCATGCCATAGGTTGGAGCTAACCGAATTCCCAGCGATCGAGCTTGCAAGAGTAATTCTTCCCAGGCAGGCGCACCGCCTAATAACACGGTTTGAAATCGAGTCAGGTACTGTCGGGCAACGGATGGGGATAAGAGACGATGTAATTGTGTGGGGACAAGAGAAAGAAAATACTCGGACGGATCAACGTTGACCAGGATTTCTGACTCCAAGCTGCTGAATGGCAGTAGGGTTAACTTGCCACCGGAGGTCAACGATCGCAGAAATTGCATTAACCCACTGACATGATGGGGGCGTAATACACAAAAGGAATTAATGCGATCGATTTGAAAGTATTGGCGGAATCCCGTTACGGCAGCCATCAGGGTATCCCAGGTGTGAATGGTGAAACGAAGTTGCCCGGAGGAACCGCTGGTGGGGATGAGAATGGCGGGATGGGGGAAGGAAAGGGTCGGGGAGATTAGGGAGCTAGGGACGGTGGGGGGGATGCCGTTGCCTAAGAAAATCTGGGGAGAGATGAATGTAGAGAGTTGTTGCCATTCGTTGACCCAGTTGGCATCGGCCAGAACAACGGTGCAGTGAGCGGCACAGGTGGCTAGGAAGTAGGCGAGGAATTTAGCTGGGTGAGAATCGGCAATTAAAACGGTTGGAGGCTGAAGCGGATCGTGGGATTGTAGTTCCTCATAGGTGTGTTGAGCCAACTGGAAGAACGATCGGCTGTCCTGTCCGATTAACCAATCCTCGTGTTGACGTTGGATTAAATAGGTGAGAGGGTCTGCCATAGGTGATCCGCGTCTGAGTCAGCATCTGGAAACCAGTGAGTCGTGCCATATCCCATTGCCCGATCGCGATTCCCAAATTCGGCAGCGAGATGTAAGCCTGCCAGTCGTCCGATCGCGGTTTCAAACACGGATGAGAACACAGCATCAATGGGGTGGTGTTGGCAAAACTGGCGCAGTTGGGCAGGGGAACCAACGATCGCGGGTTTAATCACATAAATGCCTTGCCAACCGTGGTGATAACAGGCTTGCAGGTGCGTCAGGGTAGAAATGGACTCATCCAGCGCGATCGGGGTGGCATAATTGGCAGCTAATTGTTGCATTAGTCCCAGTTGATCCGGTGGCAACGGTTGTTCAAGGAATTCAATGGGGTGGGTATGACATTGCTCTAACCAACGTTGTGTTTGGTCGTAAGTCAGCCCACCGTTGGCATCTAACCGCAATCGGCAATCTGACGGTAATCGAGCCACTAACTGAGTGAATAGATCTAATTCATCTCGCAACTTTCCTACGCCAATTTTCCACTTAAACGTGCGGTAGCCTTGCTGCCATAACGGTTTCCAGGCAGTAAGCGCGGCTTGCCCGGTTGGCAGTAAACCACTGGAGGCGCAATCTAGGGGCAGGTGGCGATCGTCCAGCGTCACTGCACTCCAGGCAGACTCAAAGCCAAATTGGCAGGCTGGCAGAGTTGCTGGAATTGAATGAATCAGATCAGTGGTCAGGTAGGGAGGTAGCTGGTGGCAAAACTCCAACGCTTGTTCCAGAGTTTCCGAGCCAAACCAGGGTAACGGGGCAATTTCGCCATAGCCGACCTGTCCTAAATCATTAGTTAGACGAAGGATGATCCCAGTGCGATCGCGCCATTCCCCATGATGGGTGGGCAGCGGTTGCCGGAAGACACGCCGATAGGGACGAAATTCCCACCGCATTTACGCACCAATCAACCCTGGCAGTAAAAAGCCTAAGCCCAGGAGTAAACCACTCCAAAAGTGCATTTCGATCGCGACAAACTTACTATTACTAATGCGATCGGGGTCATCGTGATGGGTATTCACATGTCGGATCAGTTTGATGGCAGCGGGTAGACTGGCAAATACCAGCAATGTCCATACTGGAAATAGCTGTAGCCCGGTGAATACCCCAGTCAACCCGTAAATACTGACACTAAACCAGGTCAAAACTTGTGCCCCTCGCTCCGTCCCCAACCGAACGATCGGCGATCGCTTGCCGACGGCGGCATCATCTTCCACCTGATGAAAATGGGAACAGAACAACACCAGACTGGTCGAAATCCCCACAATGACTGATGCGGCTAGATTGGCTCCTGGTTCAGCCCACGCCTGTGCCTGACTGTAGTAAGCAGCAGCAAACCCGATCGGCCCGAAGGCAAAGAAACAGAGGATTTCGCCTAACCCGTAGTAGCCCAATCGAAACGGTGGGCCTTGATAGAGATAGCCTAAGCCACAACACAGCAGAATCAAGCCAATCACGGTGAAGTCCTGCTGGATCGCGGCGATCGCGGCAATCCCTAGCAAGCCTGCCATTAAACAGAAATTGCCAATCCAGAAAATCAACCGTTGGTTGCCAGTCAAATTCACCAGGGAGTGGGTTTTATTCACATCAACTCCCGTTTCGGAGTCGAACACATCGTTACTCAGATTTTCCCAGGCAAGAATCAAGATCGCAGCCGTCAGAAATAACGTAAAAATGCCGAAGTGGAATTGTCCAGTGGCATGAGCCGCGATCGCACTACCGACCCAGATTGGCATAATGGCAACGCTATACATCGGTGGCTTAATCGCTGCCAACCATAACCGCTTGCGATCAGAAGTAAGCGGCGTTGCTGGCTGAACCGAAGTTGAAGGCTGAACCGTCTTTGTTGTCATTTCTTTACACGGGTTGAATGGAGGCTGAATCCGGTTTCTAGCAGATCACCCATTCTACGCCTGAGTGGATCACCGATTTTAATTGGAGTCCATAGACTTCAAATTTCGCAACAATTCAAATTTCGCAACAAATTGTCATGTTCCCAGTCCCCAACCTTTCGCAACTCCTTTGTCTGGGTCGATCGCAGAACTATACTGGGGTTGAAGTTCTCTTGCTTCTGTTACATGACAGTTACACCATACTGCAATAATCTGTTTCAAAGCCGTAAGAATCTACACCAATTTCTGTCAGCTTGTCAACAACAATTAAATGAAAAATCAAGCTCACAAATCATTAGTATTTCATGGCATATTGACTTAGTTGATCCACTGACTGTTTTACATAAAATTTCTCAACCTGAGCGACTGAGTTTTTATTTTGAAAAACAAGAGTTAGGCACAGGCATTCATTCTAGAGAAACTGGCTTTGCGATCGCGGCAATCGGTGCCGTTGCTCAACTGCAAATTGATAGCTCTAATCGGTTTGTGGAAGCGCAAAATTTTATGCAGTCGATCTTGAGCCAAACTGCGATTATTGGGGATACCCACCTACCGTTAACGGGACCTCACTTTTTCTGTAGTTTTGCATTTTTCGATGATGCTTCCAGTCGATTATCTGGGTTTCCCGGAACTACAGTCTTTCTGCCCGCCTGGCAAATTTCTCGGCAGGGAACTCACTGTACGATCGTGGCAAATCTCCGGTTAGATGCTCAGCTCAATCTGGAATTAACCCTGAATCAACTTTGGGCACAATTAGAAGCCATTCGCTCTATTCAATATGAACTCAAAACGCCATTAATTGAGCACCGCACTCTATTAAAAATTCAGGATGTCACCGATACTCACTACTTCAAACAAGCGGTACTTTCGGCGTTAGATCAGATTACCGCCCAGGAACTGAATAAAGTTGTGCTTGCCCATGCGATCGATGTCAGTTCGCCTCTACCATTTCATCTTGCTAATTCGCTGTATCACCTGCGACAACTGTATCCCGACTGTTACCTATTCTCAATTAGCAATGGTCAAGGGCAGACATTTATTGGTGCCAGTCCAGAACGGTTGATTCAGTTATACGATCGCCAGTTGGTTACAGATGCATTAGCCGGATCGGCAGCTCGGGGCAGAACCACGTTTGAAGATGCCCACTTTGCTGATAGTTTGTTAAACAGTGCCAAAGAAATGCATGAACATCAAGTGGTGATCGACTTTATTACCGGACGGTTGGTACAACTGGGACTGAAGCCACAGCGATCGCCGCTCCGCCTATTACAACTGTCCAATATTCAACATCTTCAGACACCGATTCATGCAAGTGTTCCGGCGCATGTGCATTTGTTGGACATTGTCGCTAAACTGCATCCTACCCCTGCCGTGGCTGGAGTTCCTAGAGAAATTGCCTGCGAGATTATCCGGCACCATGAACTGTTTGAACGATCGTTGTATGCTGCACCAATTGGCTGGGTCGATCACCAAGGGAATGGAGAATTTGCGGTGGGCATTCGTTCGGCATTAATCAACGGACAGGAGGCACGACTCTATGCTGGAGCCGGAATTGTTGCCGGATCAGATCCCGATCGGGAACTGGCAGAAATCCAGCTCAAACTTCAGGCACTTTTGAATGCGTTAGTTTAATGCCGATCGATTTCACCAATACAAATCTAGTGTGGACTTCGGTACTAACCGAAACTCTGTACCGCTTAGGACTAACCACTGCGATCGTTTGTCCCGGTTCCCGTTCTGCCCCCTTAGCGATCGCCGTTGCCAATCATCCCGAGATTGAAGCGATTCCGGTATTGGATGAGCGATCGGCTGCCTTCTTCGCGTTGGGCATTGCCCGTCAAACGCACCGTCCCGTTGCCGTCATTTGCACCTCTGGTACTGCCGGAGCCAACTTCTATCCCGCTGTGATTGAAGCTCGGGAAAGCCGGGTACCCCTGTTAATTCTGACTGCCGATCGACCTCCCGAACTGCGAGATTGCAATGCTGGGCAGGCGATCGATCAACATAAACTCTATGGTGACTTTCCCAACTGGCAAACCGAACTGGCTCTCCCTGCCGTAGACACTTCCCTACTCGCTTATTTGCGCCAAACCGTGATCCACGCCTGGGAATGTACGTTATATCCAGTTCCCGGTGTAGTGCATCTGAACGTCCCATTTCGCGAACCCCTAGCTCCCATTCCTGATCCGGCGGTACAAACGATCGCGGACCAGTTTGATCAGGACACCTTTTTCGCTTCAGTGATTCCCTTAGTTAACGCCACACCGCAACGGCTCTACACGGTTCCGGCTGTAGAATTCTCGGCTGGTTTACCGGAACGGGGGATTATTATTGCTGGCGTTGCCCAACCTCAACTCCCCGAACGCTATTGTCGTGCCGTGGCTGCCCTCTCCAAAGCTTTGGGCTATCCAGTTTTAGCAGAAGGGCTGTCACCGCTACGGAACTATGCCGATCTCAATCCGAATCTGGTTGCCAGTTACGACATCATGTTGCGGAACTCTACCCTAGCTGCCAAATTAGCCCCGGAAATTGTGATCCGCTTAGGCGAAATGCCGACGAGTAAACGGTTGCGTAATTGGCTGGAAGCGGTACAACCTCGCCAGTGGGTGATTGATCCCGATGGTCGCAATCTGGATCCCCTGCATGGCAAAACCACCCATTTACGGACTTCCGTAGAATACTTTGCCACCCGGACGATCGCCCTTGCCAAATCCTGTCCACCCCGATCCTCCCACTACCTGAATCAATGGTGTGGCATTGAACTGCGGATTCGGCACGCGATCGATCAGATGATGCAGGACACCAAACCGTTGATTGAAGCTAAAACCGCCTGGTTGCTCGCCAAAATTTTGCCTGCCGGAACGCCGCTATTCATCAGTAGCAGTATGCCGGTGCGGGATGTGGAATTTTTTTGGATCCCGGGCAACTCCAAAGTCAAGCCGTTCTTTAACCGGGGAGCCAATGGGATTGATGGCAGTCTGTCTACCGCCCTGGGGATTGCTCATCATCAAGCCAGTAGCGTCATGTTAACGGGGGATCTGGCTTTGCTCCATGACACCAACGGCTTTTTGTTGCGGCAACAGTTCGTCGGACATTTGACGATCGTCCTGATCAATAACAATGGGGGTGGCATTTTCGAGATGTTGCCAATCTCCCAATTTAACCCCCCATTTGAGCAATTCTTTGCCACACCGCAAGCCGTAGACTTTGCCAAACTCTGCGCCACCTATGGGATTGAACACGAAGCCATTGTTACCTGGGAGCAATTAGAACAGCGACTGAACCCCCTGCCCACCAGTGGCATTCGCGTCTTGGAAATTGTCACCGATCGCAAAGCCGATGCCCTTTGGCGGCAAAATAGGTTAGGAACGCTGAGTATCTCTATATGACGATCGACTGGCAGGTTGCCAAAACCTACGAAGACATCCTGTATCACAAAACCGATGGGATTGCCAAAATCACCATCAATCGCCCACACAAACGTAATGCCTTTCGACCTAAGACGATCGTAGAGTTATACGATGCCTTTGCCAATGCCCGCGAAGACACCCGAATTGGCGTGGTATTGTTCACGGGAGCCGGCCCCCATACCGATGGTAAATATGCCTTTTGTGCCGGTGGGGATCAAAGTGTGCGCGGACAAGCGGGGTATGTGGATGAAGCGGGTATTCCCCGGTTAAATGTCTTAGATTTACAGCGCTTGATCCGCTCTATGCCCAAAGTGGTGATTGCCCTGGTGGCTGGCTATGCGATCGGCGGCGGTCACGTCCTGCATCTGCTGTGTGATCTGACGATCGCCGCAGACAACGCCATTTTTGGACAAACAGGCCCCAAGGTTGGGAGTTTTGATGGCGGGTTTGGTGCCAGTTACCTGGCGCGGATTGTGGGGCAAAAGAAAGCCCGTGAAATCTGGTATTTATGCCGTCAGTACACGGCGGCTCAGGCACTGGAGATGGGACTGGTGAATACGGTTGTGCCGATCGAGCAACTGGAAGCCGAGGGGATTCAGTGGGCACAGGAAATTCTGGAAAAAAGCCCGATCGCCATTCGCTGTCTCAAAGCAGCTTTTAATGCGGATTGCGATGGGCAGGCGGGTCTACAGGAACTCGCGGGTAATGCCACCCTACTTTACTATATGACGGAGGAAGGTTCTGAAGGCAAACAAGCCTTTTTAGACAAGCGATCCCCCGATTTCCGCCAATATCCCTGGCTGCCTTAAATGTTGTCAGGACGAAGCACTGGGAAAAAATCCAGGCAATCTTCACAGAGTCGATTGCCCCCTACGCCCCCTACTACACTGCGTCTTTATACTTAGTGGCTGGCAGGGCTGCCCAGATATGCGTAGGGGCAGACATGGATGAAACTTCTGCTGCTTCGGTATGGTTGCTGACTCCCGTACCGGCTGATCCCGCTTCCGCCAGCCCTTGCATCGCTAAGGCTTTTTGTTGCCAAAGCATGATCCCCTCCAGGCTTTCCCAGGAAGGGGCAAAGGGTGGGATCGCCAGGGAGCAAGCCTTCCAACGACCATGCACCGTCACGTTTAACTTATGACAGGAGCCGCCCCGTCGTCCTTCCGGCGAATAAAATTGACAATGCCGGCAGGAAGTGATCGCAGAATCAGGGGCTGTCATATCGGTGGTCTCTCAAACGGGTTGTGATTCCATTCTGAGTCATCACTGGGGTGTAACTTTTGCAACTTCGGACTCCCTAATCATGGTGTAGTCAGCTTTGTAGCGATCATGGCAAATAATTGGCTTTTAGATTGTCTTCACTTTTACGAAAAAAAGTGAAATATCACATGTGATTAGTCTGCCCCTGGCTCAGGAAAACTAACGAGGTTTGGGCTAAAACCGATCGGGGATCAAGTGAAACTACAGTCATCTACCTTTAGATGGATTTGGTTTTGTTATCAGTCTTGGTCAGCGGGATCACTGAATTAACTTCAAGAATTAACCGAGACCCAGGTGATTTTTCGGCAACTATCCCCGGAACACTGTTTAGTTAAAATGAAGTCATTGTGACTTTATTCTGTACTGAAGTCTGGGCAAATTCAGTTGTCTACGATCGCTTCCTATCTACCACTGCTTCGTCGCACAATGGGCACACACCTGCCATCGTTCTAGTTCTCCGGGGGGGGTGGGACAGTGGCATTGCGGACAGAGGGGTAATTGGTACGATCGCGCTCGCATGGCTTTTGCCCAATCTCTGAATGCTGCGATCGCATCGGCAGGCTCAGAGGCTCGATGGCTGACAGCGGGGGATTGATCAGACAAGCGACTGGGATGTTCCTGCCATAACTGCTGCTGTTGCTCAGTCCCCGGTGCCGATACCGTCTCCTGATGGGAATACCATTCTGCCGAGGAGAAGCGAATGTCGGCTAAGTTCAGTCCCAGTTTGGTATTTAACTTATCTAAAATGCGTTGGCGCTCATACACCAGGTTGTTTGCCCAAGCGGCACTAGAGGTTGCCACCCGCAAAACCCCACGCTGAATGGCTAAGGGACGAGTTTGAGCCGCCACCACCGAACCCACAATGTCTTCCCAATGCCCTAAAACCCGTTGTAAGGGCTTTTGATCGGCTTTACCCTGGATTTGCAGTTGTCCAAGGACGTGCTCAAGCGGTTGAAAGGGCATTGTCAGTATCCCGATGAAGGAGTAGCACAGTGAGGCAGGGGGGCAGTGATCTGGTCAGCGATCGGCGGCGCAGGCATCCGTCAGCTTCATCATTAATGATCTATTTCGCGACCCAAATGATCCATTCCGCGTAAAAAAGTGTATAACTTTGGCTCGAACTCTACTCAAATTGCGATTGATCAGTGATACTGAACGGAATCGTTAATGGCTTCCCGACATCTAGCCTGGTCTACATCTTTGGAACCTGCTGTTGTCAGAAGGTTTGCCCATGTTTGGGTGAATGGTTGAGGAGTTGGTTAGGAGTCCTGAATTATGCCTCAAAATTCCACCGTAACATCTCCCGCTCGCTCGTCCCAGGCTCGTGTTAGCGACATGCCCGCCCAGGACGGTTTACATCCAGTGTTACGCAATGCTCTGGTTTGTATGGATGTGCAGCTAGAGGAAGAATTAGCCCGTTATCGTCGGCAAAAGGCGAGTGGGGGACGGACGATCGCGCAGATGAGTCGGCGGAAGTCAGCCCCAAAGACCCTGGATTTGTTGGATTTCTCCAGTCCTGAACTGCCCACTCAACCCCCATCTAGTCCGCAAGCTCCAACTACGCTGGCGACTGGAATATCTGATGCGATCGCCTCCGAAACCCTCTGGGAACCCACGCTGGATGTTCACAGTGCGCCGACCCAGCCATCGCCAGTCCCAGACGATTCGCAGAGCCAGCTAATTCCCCATCTTCCCAACCTGGAGCCAGAGGCAGAGTCGCTGGAGGGTAAAAACAGCGATCGCCCCTGGGATGACCACTTACCAATCAGTCACCATCTGACTGCCCCCCCTGACATTCCCGATGATTATCTGGAGTCGTCAGAAGAACTGTTACGCAGTCTGGCGGAAACCGAAGCCGACATTGAAGTCGAACAAAGCTTCATGCAGAACCTGCTGACTCCTTTGGGGTTAGGTTCCATGTTGCTACTGCTGGTATCCAGTGCCATCTTTGGTTATGTGATCATGAATCCGTCCAGTCTGAGCCAGTTGTTTGCGACCCGCAGTGGCAGTAAGTCGGTACTCAATCCGCCTACGACCGTCACACCGCCCAATGGGGCAAATACCGCTCAACCGCCGGAGCCGAACCTGGCAGCTCGGGAGTTTCCCGAAATCAATCCAGCGAACTTAGGCACACTGAAAGCAGAACCAGGAGCCACGTCAGCCAAGCCAGCTACCAAACCTGGAGCCAAGTCCGCCGGGAATCCAACGGCGCGATCAACTGATTCTGGAACATCAGAAACGACTTCGACCCCTGCCCCTATTCGTTCGCGATCGGAGCCACCCGCTGCCGCACCGGAGGTCTACAGTCCACCCGAACCTGCTGTTGCCCCGGATCCTCCATCTAATTACAGAACCTATGCCCCGCCGGCTCGGGAATCCAGCCCACCCCCGCCAGTCGTCCAGCCCGCTCCCCCTGTCCAACGGAGTGAACCACCTGCCCCGGCTGTTGCGCCTCAAGCTGTTGCCCCTGCCCCTAGTCCTGCCACTGGCAGTGATGCCTATCCCTACAAAATTGGGATTCCGTATCAAAATGACCAATCTCTGGAAGCTGCCCGCAAAGTTGTGCCAGATGCCTTTGTACGGAATGGCGACGATGGCGCTAAAGTCCAGGTAGGAGCATCGGGAAGTCAGGCGGATGCCGAAGCGCGTGCCCAGGAACTTCGGAACCAGGGAATTCCGGCTGAAGTTTACAAACCCTGAGTAAACTCCTGAGCCAACGGACTCCATCCGCTTGTCTTTCTATTGACAGGCTGAGGAAACTAGAAAGGTAGGATAGTATTGAGAATAATCAGCCACGAAGCCAGTCATTGAGCAAGATTGCTGAATCGACTCAGAGTGACGGGTGATTCGCTCACACCTATTTAAGAGCAATCATTGGTTACTAGCCCAGCCAGTCGCTTGAATCTACTCAACCCTACTTAACGGAGCGTGTCATGGGACTTTTTGACCGAATCATGCGGGTGATTCGTGCCAATCTGAATAGCCTAGTCAGTCAGGCGGAAGACCCAGAAAAAATTCTGGAGCAGACTGTGCTGGATATGCAGGAGGATTTGATCCAATTGCGGCAAGCGGTGGCACAGGCGATCGCGACCCAAAAACGCACAGAGCGGCAATATTCCCAGGCACAAACCACAGCGGATGAATGGCAGCGGCGTGCCCAACTGGCTTTGCAAAAAGGGGATGAGCATCTGGCGCGAGAAGCTCTGACCCGCCGCAAATCCTATTTGGAAACTGCCCAGTCGATGAAGGTACAGCTTGACCAACAGGGGGCTGTCGTCACCCAACTGAAACAAAATATGATGAAGTTGGAGAGCAAAATCGCGGAAGCAAAGACCAAGAAGGATTTGTACATTGCCCGAGCCCGATCGGCAAAAGCCACTCAGCAAATTAATGAAATGATGGGTCGGGTGGGGACTGGCAGCGCCATGGCAGCGTTTGAGCGCATGGAGGAGAAGGTACTCCAGCTAGAGGCGCAGTCGGAAGCGATCGCGGAACTGGGCATGGATGACCTGGAGAAGCGGTTTGAAGCCCTGGGTGAAACCGATGACATTGAAGCCGAGTTAGCCGCCATGAAGGCACAGCAATCCCTGCCGCAGGGTAGCAATCAAGCCCAACTGCCGAGCAGCCAATCGACCAACCAAACGACGACGGGTAATCCGGAGATTGATGCGGAATTAGAACAACTCCGCTCCCAATTCCGGAATTCTTAACTTCGCTACTTCAAGCTGGAATTAAGAAAACACTCGTAAACGGACGATCGCCGCTTGAAGTTTCTACACTAGAGACAATCGAACTGCAAGGAAAAAAAACGTCATGGGACTGTTTGACCGTGTGAGTCGGGTCGTCAGAGCCAACCTGAACGACCTTGTCAGCAAAGCTGAAGATCCAGAAAAGATCCTGGAACAAACGATCGTCGATATGCAGGAAGACCTGGTGCAAATGCGTCAGGCGGTTGCCAGTGCGATCGCGAGTCAGAAACGGACTCAACAACAATATAACCAGGCACAAACGGAAGCCAATAACTGGCAACAACGGGCACAACTGGCACTGCAAAAGGGGGATGAAACCCTGGCACGGGAAGCCCTGGTTCGCAAGAAGACCCATAGCGACACGGCTGGTAGTCTTAAGTCCCAGCTTGATCAACAAAGCACGATGGTAGATACCCTCAAGCGCAACTTGATTGCCCTGGAAGGAAAGATCTCCGAAGCCAAGACGAAGAAAGATATGCTCAAGGCGCGAGCCAGTGCTGCCAAAGCCAACGAGCAACTGCAAAATGTCGTGGGTCGGATGAGTACCAGCAGTGCAATGGGCGCTTTTGAGCGCATGGAAGACAAAGTGCTGCAAATGGAAGCCCGATCGCAAGCGGCGGCGGAACTGGCAGGAGCCGATCTGGAAAGTCAGTTTGCCATGCTGGAAGCAGGGGGCGATGTCGATGATGAGCTAGCGGCGATGAAAGCGCAGTTACTGGGTGGCGCACCGCAAAACCAGGCTCAACTACCGGGTACAGCGCAAACTACCACGGCGGATGCCGCCGCTCCACCGCAAGAAGCCGCCGTTGATGCGGAACTGGAAGCACTCAAGGCAAAGCTGGATCAGTTGTAGTTGAGCAACCTTGTTAACAGTTGGTAGGGACGGAATTAATCGGTCTTTCCGAGGATGGTGTGATTCTAACTTCTCTCCGTTAAAGTCCCCTTTAAAAGGGGGATTTATGGGGATTCCACCCCAACCCCCTTAAGAAGGGGGGCTAATCGGCGGTTACCTCCGTCTGGTCTAACTCCGTTCCTACTTTACAAACGCTTTACATCAACAAAAATTATTCTCTACCCCGATCGCAACCAATTTGCCTTCGGGGATCAAAACACGTCAAAATACTGAGACAGTCGTTTCTGCAAGAATTGTTACAAACGAAGCCTGGGAGATCAGTATGGGCGTGGTTACAATCACAGACAATCAATTTGAAGCGGAGGTGTTGCAATCCTCTGAGCCTGTCTTGGTTTACTTCTGGGCACCCTGGTGCGGTCCCTGTCGCTTGATGGCGCCGATCGTCGATAAAGTGGCAGATGCCTACAGCGATCGGTTAAAGGTGATCAAGATGGAAGTAGATCCTAATCCAGAGTCGGTCAAACTCTGCAAAGTAGAAGGGGTTCCAGCGCTGCGCCTATTTCAATCTGGTGAAGTGCGAGATGCGATCGAAGGCGCGATTACCAAACAAAAAGTTGAGGACTTCCTCACTCCCCATTTGCCTGCCTAAAATCATGTCACTGCCAATTAGTGTTTAGATTGACATTCTATAGGGACGGACAATGGTTCGTCCTTTTCTATTAAGCAAATTATCAAGATACAGCGGATAAATCCTCAGTTCTAAGTAGATAGAACGGGTTACACTGAATATCTCTCCATTAGGCTATCTGCTTTGATTCGATCGGTGTTGATCAGTCAAACCCACCCTCGATCGCATGACCACAGCTAACAGATAGCAAGGCTGGTATATCTATGATCCAATTTGCTCAACGTCTTCACCCCCTGCGCTCGAATGTATTTGCTGACATGGATCAGGCGAAAGCCAGGGCTAGAGTTGCTGGACGGGAAATTATTGATCTATCGCTTGGCTCGTCAGATTTACCCGCCCAAGCCCATGTGTTAGAGGCGATCGCACGATCGCTGGATGATCCCAGTACCCACGGCTATTTGTTATTTCATGGGACGCGAGAATTTCGTCAAGCGGCGGCAACCTGGTATGAGCAAAAGTTTGGGGTCGCGGTTGATCCGGAGACAGAAGTTCTACCGTTAATTGGCTCCCAGGAAGGGACAGCCCATTTACCACTTGCAGTTTTGAACCCTGGTGATTTTGCCTTATTACTTGATCCGGGGTATCCGTCCCATGCGGGTGGCGTGTATCTGGCCAGTGGACAAATTTATCCCATGCCTTTAACGGCTGAGAATCACTTTCTTCCAGTATTTCAAGACATTCCGGCTCCGGTGTTGGCACAGTCCAAATTGATGGTGTTAAGTTATCCGCATAATCCCACGACCGCGATCGCGCCGCTGTCATTTTTTCAGGAAGCCGTCGCTTTTTGTCAGCAACACAATCTGGTGTTAGTGCATGACTTTCCCTATGCGGATTTATTTTTTGGGGACACTCCACCGCCCTCCATTCTGCAAGCTGACCCAGATAAAACCGTTTCGATCGAGTTCTTCACCCTCTCGAAGTCGTACAACATGGGGGGATTTCGGGTTGGCTACGCGATCGGCAACCCAGAATTAATTCGGGCATTGCGCCAGGTGAAAGCGGCTGTCGATTTCAATCAATATCGCGGGATTTTGAATGGGGCGATCGCTGCACTCAGTGGCCCGCAAACAGGAGTGAAAGCGGCGGTTGAGACGTTCCGGCAACGGCGAGATGCTTTTGTGGGAGCACTGCATCGGATTGGTTGGCAGGTTCCCCTTCCCCCCGCCACGATGTATATCTGGACAAAACTACCGGACGCGTGGGCGGATCGCTCAGTAGAATTTTGCACTCAATTAGTGGAAGCCACCGGAGTAGCGGTTTCCCCCGGTGCCGGGTTTGGTAAATCCGGTGAAGGTTATGTCCGCTTTGCCTTGGTTCATGAGCCAGCGATTTTGGAACAGGCGGTCGATCGCATAGCTCAATTTCTGGCGTGATTGGAGAGAAACGACGATCGCTGGAAAACCTGGCTTCCGGTAGACGAAATAGCAGTACAAGTCTACTAACATAATTGGTAACTCAGTAGTTTACTTAGTTAAGTGAAATACTACTGGGTGTTGTCATGCCAAATTATTGTTTGTCGCTAAACCTGAATGATTGTTAATTTAACTCGCAATGGTTGGGAAATTATCTACCATCGTGCCCATGCTTTATTAGCCGCAAACATCGCGGGACAATGGCAACGATCGGATGCTCCACTCCGTTTATATGAAACGATCGCGGCAATCTCTCACCATGATGATTTGGAACGGGAATGGGAAGGTGATCATTTAACGCCCGCCGGTGCGCCATTGGATTTTACTCTGGGTACGGACTCATCCTTAGAAAAGCTGCAACAACACATGGAGGATGCTTGCTACCGTGGACGGTGGGTTGCCTTACTCACTTCCAAACATATTTGTTTTCTGAATCAGGATCAATGGGAATCAGCACCGGAGTGGCAAGAGTTTTTGCATCAACAATTGCAGTTACAAGAACAGTGGCGACGGGAACTCAAGATTACATCTGAGGAAGCGGAAGAGGCTTATCAATTTATGCGCTGGTGCGATCGCTTGTCATTGATTCTGGTACAACAACAGATCCCTGATGCCGGACGAGCGGTAGAAATCACGAGTGGGATTAAGGGACAACGTTACGATCTGCGGCAGGTTCAGGATGGGCAACTAACTGTAGAACCCTGGCCGTTTGAAAAAGATCAGTTTGCAGTGAGTGTGGAAGCGTCTTACTTACCAGAATTAAAGTATGACAGTAACAAGGCGTTAGTAGATGCACTCCAACATGCGGAAATCAAACTATTGGAATGGAGGTTTACCAAGCCGGAAGGGCAAGATTGAGCGATCGCTCTACCGACGACACCAGTTGGGAAACTGAAGCAACCCCTGTTCGGTAAAATAAACTCGCATCCCTGCCGAACATTGATCTTGAACTCCGTTTTGTACAAGTGTGATGGGGCTATCTAGGGTACACGATGCAACGGCTCCTGTTGTGTGAAAACTGATGGCTTGCTGTCCTCTACAAGCGAATTCTTTGGTGGGTTTGCTGTTTTGCGGCAGCATTCGTTGAGCAAACCGCCAACTCCGCGCCAGTTGACATTGGGTAATTCTGCCCTGGGCATTTCTGGTAACGCTGCCCGGTACACATTCCACCGCCGCTTGAGCAGGCTGAAGCGGTAACAAAATAGTTGCTGTAACTAATCCTAGAACACTAGATAAGACAATACTAATTTTTTGACTCATGGCAACGATCGCTCTATCAATAATGTGAAGGAATACCAATCAGACAAACATGGCTAGTCGTAGTATCTGGACTGATCAAATTACTGGCAGATAGCTATTCTAGTTTTCAATCTTGATGATACTGACTAATAACCAAAGCTATACCAAATATCATTGGCAGTCCAACGATTCGTGTTTTTGGGGTTTTTAAGATCAATATCAATGCGATGCCCGTTTGACCACCAAGTTAGTTTCTTTTGCTCATCATTCGCTATGGTCTTAAACCCTGCATCATTGGTCTTGTACCACCAGTGTTTAGGCGTGTTTTGAATAAAGGCATATCCATATTCTCCTGTTGTCGAATTTTTCCAGGTTAATAATAGATATTTAGGACGGTTATCCGGTAGCGTCCAATGGTACCATTTGTCATCCCAAACATGGGTGCCATTGCAAGCGGATGATATAGAGCTAGAGATCCGCCTTAAATCACTATCAACATTTGTCGAGACAACTTGAGCAACAAATTTAATTTTTTCATCCCCAATGTTGAAACAGCCGCCTCGATTGATTGGACCATGTTCATACTCTGCTATTGCCGGAAGCTGCATTACCAAAATTCCAGCCGCAGCTATCCCAACCAGTGAGCAAATTTGACCTAGCTTCAGTGCCACAATCACTTCTCCAATACAGTCTGTTTAAGAGATGCATCAAACATAACTGTGCCAAATGGCACTTGGCGGTCGGAAAAGGTCAGGAAAAGGTAGGATCTTACTCAGTGGATCTACGGAATGTATTTCCTGACAGACAGTGTAGGGTGCGAATAGTGCAGTTAGTTTCATCACCTGTAAAACAGCATGACGGTTGAAGACGCGATCGCTCTTATCAGGCAACACTTGGAACGAGGTCAACTCACCAAAGTTCAGGAGATCGTATTGCGGGAAGCCTGGGTTGGCAAAACCTATTTAGAAATTGCCAGAGTCTCCGGCTATGACCCTGGTTACATCAAAGATACAGGTGCGGAACTGTGGAAATTACTTTCTAAAATCTTTGGTGAAAAAGTTACTAAGCACAATTTACACGGCGTTTTAGCCCGAGCCAGCCAGTCTCCTACGCCACTCAAAACCCCGATCTCGCCTGCCCAGTCCCGTGATCCTGTGGTTGACTGGGGGGAAGCGATCGACATCTCCCACTTTTGCGGACGGACAGCAGAACTCAACACATTACAGCAATGGATTGTAGCGGATCGGTGCCGGGTGATTACCCTGGTCGGCATGGGGGGGATGGGGAAGACGGCACTTTCCGTTAAATTAGCTGAACAGTTACACAGTGAATTTGAATATATTTTCTGGCGATCGCTTCGTCATGCGCCCTTGTTTAAAGACAAACTCACTGAATGCATTAAGTTTTTATCCCATCACCAAATTGTCACGTTACCGGAGTCGGTTCACGAACAAATTACCTGCTTAATTGAATATTTGCGGAAATCTCGTTGCTTGTTGATTCTGGACAACTTTGATACGTTGTTACAGCAAGGACAGGCAGGTGATCTCTATCGAGACGGTTATGCTGCCTATGGAGAATTACTTTGGCGGTTGGGGGAAACTCAACATCAAAGCTGTGTCTTGATTACCAGCCGCGAAAAGCCGTCGGAGATTGCCACGCTAGAAGGTAAAGCATTGCCCATACGGACATTGCCCTTACCGGGACTAGAAATCGAGGCAGGACAAAGGCTGTTGACGATGAAAGGGCTGTCGGGCAGCAGCGATGAAATTCATCAATTGGTGGAGGCCTATCGGGGCAATCCATTAGCTTTAAAGATCGCCGCTACGTCAATTCAGGATTTATATCACGGCAGTGTTGCCCAATTTTTTGCTGAAGGTACAACGGTGTTTAATGGCATCAGCAGATTGCTCCAGCAGCATTTCCAACGGCTCTCTGGTTTAGAGCAACAGGTAATGTACTGGTTAGCCATTCATCGCGAAACGGTTTCTGTCAACACCTTGCAAGCTGCCTTTGTGCCAACCGTATCTAAGACAAAATTAATCAATGCCCTAGAACGGTTGACGATTCGTAGCCTGGTGGAATGTCGTTTTGCTCAGTTCACCCAACAACCTGTGGTGATGGAGTATGTTATAGGTCATTTGATTGAGCAGATTGAGCAGGAAATCGTTACCGAAATACCTCAAACTCTGCTGACTCATGCCCTGATGCAAGCGCAAAGCAAGGATTACATTCGAGATAGCCAGATTTGCTTAATTGTCCAGCCTTTATTAGAACAACTACGATCGCACTTAGGTTCAGATCAGCAAGTTCAGCATAAGCTACATCAATTTATCAATCAGCTTAGAACTAAATTTAGACATCATATAGGATATGGGTGTGGTAATTTACTGAATTTATTAGCACATTTGAATAGTAATTTAAGTGGCTATGACTTCTCCTATCTCAACATCCGTCAAGCCGATCTACGATCGCTGAATTTGCATCAAGTTAACTTTACTGAAGCAAACTTTCAGGAATGTGCCTTTGCCGCCACCTTCGGAGGCATTACCTGTACCACCTTCAGTCCAGATGGAGAATCGCTTGCTACAAGTGACACAAATGGCATGATTTATCTCTGGCGTACCACAGATGGTCAACCACAGGTGATCTGTAAAGGTCATAATAGTTGGATTTGGAGTGTTGCCTTTAGTCCGCTAGGCTCGATCCTGGCTAGTGGTGGGCAGGATCATACAGTGAGGCTATGGGATAGCAAAACTGGCGAGTGCTTGAATACGTTTCCAGAACATACCGGAATTGTGACCGCGATCGCCTTTAGTCCCGATGGGCAGACCTTGGCGAGTACGGGCTACGATCGCACGATCAAACTCTGGCATTTAGCCACAGGTCTGTGTATACAAACCCTCACAGGACAGGATGCTTGTATTTGGAGCATCGCCTTTCATCCCGATGGTGAATGGCTGGCATCGGCGGGAGAAGACAACATAATCAGGCTATGGCACTGGCAAACGGGAACCTGTGTACAAACTCTGGCAGGACATCACCACTGGATTAAAGCGATCGCCTTTAGTCCCGATGGGCAACAACTGGCGAGCGGTAGTTTTGATCAGACGATCAAGGTTTGGGATGTGGCAACTGGGGTTTGTTTAAGCACCCTGATCGGTCATACCAGTGTCGTGACAGCCCTGGCCTTTAGTCCCACAGGCGATCGCATTGCTAGTAGTAGCTATGACCAAACAGTAAAGCTCTGGGAAGCTACGACGGGCAGGTGTCTAGATACCCTGGAAAAGCATACCAACCGCGTCTGGTCTGTCGCCTTTCATCCTCAAGGTCATCGTTTAGTCAGTGGTGGCGATGATTATGCGGCCAGAATTTGGGAACTGCAAACCGGGCAATGCATTAAAACCTTACAAGGTCACAGTAATTGCATTTATGCGATCGCCCATGATGCCCATCATCACCTGCTTGCCAGTGGTCACGAAGACCAAACCATTAAACTCTGGAATATGAATTTGCAAACTCCAGAGCAGTTAACCGCCTCACTTCAGCCCTTCCAGGTTTTACGCGGACATCGCGATCGCGTTCTTGCCGTTGACCTTAGCCCCAATAGTCAGGTGTTGGCAAGTGGCAGCGCCGATCGGACGATCAAACTCTGGAATCCTCATACCGGACAATGCCTCAATACCCTCCAGGGACATCGGAGTTGGGTGTGGACAGTTCGCTTTAGTCCCGACAGCCAACTCCTGGCTAGTGGCAGTTACGATCACACGATTAAATTGTGGCAGGTTAACTCCGGTGCATGTTGGCAAACCCTGGAGGGACACCCCAGTTCAGTGCTAGGAGTCACGTTTAGTCACGATGGATCACGATTGGTCAGTGGGGGGTATGACCAAATGATCAAACTCTGGCAGGTCGAAACCGGGCAATGTCTCCATACCTGGCAAGCCCATAGCAATCGAGTTTGGGCGGTTGCCATCAGTCCCGACGATCGCCTGCTGGCGACGGGTGGAGATGATCAAACGATCAAAATTTGGAATTTGGCAACGGGTGATTGCCTGCAAACCTTGACAGGACACACGAATCAGGTACTTTGTCTCCGGTTTACGGCTAATGGTCAACAAGTCATCAGTAGCAGTGCCGATCGCAGCATTAGAACTTGGGATATCCAAACAGGTGAGTGTTTAACCACCCTGGCAGATCACCAACATTGGGTCTGGTCGCTGAACCTGAGTCTGAACGCCCAAACTCTACTGAGTAGTAGTCAAGATGAAACGATTAAATGCTGGAATTTGACCACAGGCAAGTGTCAGCAAACATTTCGAGTGCTACGTCCCTACGAAGGCATGATCATTACAGGAGTGACCGGATTAACTGAGGCAGAAGCAACCACTCTACGGGCTCTAGGCGCGATCGCGGATAGCCATTAAATAGCCTGACTACCTAATTGCTGAAGTAGATCTTTAGCATCCGATAGGCGATCGGAAGGAATGTCTTTTGCCACTACTAAATAATAGGGGGCGGCATCTGCGGCTTCACTGGTATCTCGACGCACGTTGACACCCGACATAGCGGCAATAATGCCAATACTAGCGGCTCCCGCCCCACTGGCAATTGCCACAATTCCTAACGTGTGTGACAATGCATTTGCTTCTGATGTAGCTACCAGACTAGAACTCATTGAACTTAATAATAAACCAATTAAGCCGCCACTAATTGTCCCTAAAATTGCGCCTTTTGCCCCGCTATCCCGCGCCTCTGTTTTGGGCACAGGCGGAGTTTGGGGCATTAACGAGATCTGCTCCATGGGAAAATCAGCTTCCCGTAGAGCCTTCAATGCGGTTTCTGCCTGATTGCGATCGGCAAAAACTCCGATCGGGCTTTGGTCTTGACGTTGATCAAATTCTTCGGGTTTTTCCATTGTTAAATCTTGAATGATGCCGAGCTACTTATATAGGAAAAGTTATTAATGGTGTTAAATGACTCATCGTAAATCAGCGATCGCTCACTTTTTCTCCATCCGAGGACATAGTTTTATTTAGTTTGTTAAGGTCTTTTAGTGTATTAATAGCTACATTTTTACCTATTTCTCTCGATAGTTAGCTGGTTATCAGACCTCTCTTTTCAGCCAAAGAGAGACTATACATACACCTGCTTCAGAGTAGAACCTTAGCTAGATGGAGAAGTTTTTCTTTGTAGTTAATCTGAGAAAGAGCTTGGGATGTATTTCAAGCTTATTCAACTTGAGATCAAGTCTTAACGATCGCTGAAGCGTAAGTTAGGGCTTGCTCATCATGTTAGCAACTCATGGCAATAGTCAAAGCTTAAAAGGCGATTCAGGTAATCAAAGCCTGTGCCAAAGTTACTCTTTTGATTGTTTCACCCCATAAAAGCTCAAGAGAAGATTAAGTCTATGCTCTAAGACCCTTCTAAGGTTTGGAAGGTCGTTAAACCAAAGCTTTGGGCTATTTCAGTTGGTAACAAAAACAGTTGATTGACTCAGTACAAAAATAAAATGCAACGGAGCATTACGATGAACCAGTTGATTTCTAATACATTTCCGAAGTTTATGAATGCCCTCAAAGGAATTCTGGGCAAAGCTGTTCTGCCGATCGTAGTAGTTGGTTTGCTGGTACTCAGCACAGCTTGCAATGCTGATACTTCGCGAGTCAGTATGTCTAAAACGTCTGACGCGGCTTATTCCAATCCTTACAGTGGCGAAGGACAACATCAAAAAGAACTGTACAAACCTGTGCAACCGGCTAAGGGTGGCATGAATACTTACAGTGATGATTTCCGTTACGATACGTCTAAAGATGTGCAAGAATCAACCAGAAATTTAATTAATCGTGTTGAGCGAAACCTGCAAAAGCGGGCTGATGATCCTCAAGATTTAGCCACCAATGCTAGAAGAGAAAATCCGTTAGGTGACAAAGCTCGGGATGCATCTGAGAATCTGCGAGATAAGACCGGCAATCTGGTCGAGGACTTCTCGGAAGGAACTCAACGGGGTATGCGTAACTTGAAGCAAAATGCAGACAGAGCGGGTGATGCTGCCCCTCGTGTCGTTCAAGAAGCCCAGCGCAATGCTCAAAATGCTGGTCGTGACGCGGCTGAAGGTGCCCAAGATCTAGCGGGTGGTGCACAAAGAGCCGCTAACCGTGCCGCTAATTCGCTGCAAGATAACATGTAATTTCTAGCCACGTTAGCAGATTGGGTGTTGGAATTTCCTTAAACGGCTATTCTTAATCGACTCAATTTCAAATTACCCTTCGATCTCCCCTGTTTCTTACTCAAAGAGCCAGGGGAGACTGTTCAATCAGCCGTTCAGGAGATGGTATGACCTCTAATCGAAATAATCGAAAAAGCCCCTTTGCTTTAAAGGAAATGTTTCGCGGAATTTTAGCCGTTGCTATTATTATTGTTGGCATTACTCACTTCATTCGTCCTGAGCAGTATGCCAGAATTGTGCCGCCCCCTTTACCCCCTTTCGCCATGGTTTACATTAGCGGCTTTTTTGAAGTTTTAGGTGGAATTGGCTTGTTAATTCCTCTAGTCAGTGTCGCCGCCGCCTGGGGATTAATTGCTTTATTTATCGCCGTATTTCCCGCTAATATTTATCAAGCACTCAATAGTATTCCGATCGAGGGCATCCCCCATCATCCGTTGTTGTACTGTATTCGCTTACCGTTTCAAGCGGTGTTAATTGCCTGGGCATGGTGGTTTACCCAAAAGCCAGAACAACAGCCTGGAGCGTCGGAAACAGCCGCTCAAGTTGAATCTATGCTGAATCGATAGTTTGGTTTCAGCACAAACAAAACGGCAGAATGATTGAACCATTCTTTCAAACATCCTGCCATTTAACGTGTTATTCAGCAACGTTATTTCTTAGTGACGAATCGCGTTTTTTACTCGATCCCAGGCATCCCGAACGGCATATTTCGCTTTTTCCCAGCCTAATGAGGAACTATAATTTCGCTCATATTCCTGCCTGAGTTCTGGTTCAACCTCATCGTAGGTTCTATTGCTACCCTCATAGCGGGAATACGCTTCATAACCCAACCGATAAGCGGGTTGATAGTCGGCATAGGTTAGACCCGATTCATAATATGGAGAGGTAGCATAGTGCTGCCGCCAATACTCATCTTGATCGTGATACATGGAATTATTCCTAACACGATCCCAAGCATCTTGAACCGCATATTTTGCCTGATTCCACTGAACCTTTGAAGCTCCGTAATTCGTTTCATAGTGTTGCTTTAACTCTGGTTCTACCTCGGAATAAGGACGGCTGGAGTAACGACCATATCCCTCGTAGCCAGTGCGATAGGCAGGCTGGTAATCATCGTAGGTTCGATCGGGGGTCGCATAGGGACGAGTGACGTAATTATCTCGCCAGTAGTTATCTTCTACGGTTGGATCGATCGATTCAGCAACGGCTTTTCCGGTTAGCCCACCAATGACGCTACCAACGGCGGCACCAATCACGGCTCCTACCGGCCCACCGGCTGCCCCGATCGCAGTGCCAATGGTTCCGGCGGCGGCGGCACCAATGCCTGTACCGACTGGATGCGCCCCCGGTTGCCCCGTAATCGGATCGGGATTAGAGTCAGGTTCTAGATGACGATCGACTTTTCTTTCTTCATTAGTCATGATATTTCCTCACTTTTTACTCTGAAAAAGTTGTTATTAGATTCACAATAAAATTACTCAAATGAATATTCCTCTGTCTGGAGGCGAGAGTTGATTGGTTGTTATATTACGATTTGCATCGACAATGATTAAAATACAAATTATGGAGATTCTGACTCAAGATAGAAGTTAAATTACTCTAGATATGGTTTATTAGAATAGCTACACGTAACAAGATCTAACGTCTACTTTTACCTATGTTGCTACAAAAAAAAGAAACTGGAGATTTAATCAAAGTTCTGGATACCGATGCCTTGATTAATCCCAACCAATCGTCAATTTCAGGCAGAGTCCAGGCAGGACAGGAAGAACAGGATCCTGAAGAAATTACTAAAGAAAATCTAGTGTTTCCTTCGGGTGAAAAACTACCGCGTTGTTGGCTGGATGCAGAATATCAAGCTAAAACTTAAGCTAGTTCTTCACCTCTGAGACTTACAGGAAATTTCAGCAAACAACATCTCTATCAGAAGCTGTTTGCAAAGTCAAAATAGTTACCTCAGTTGCCCCCCTTTTTATGATGCCGTTAGGCGATATTCTGGGGGGAACTGAATTAACCGTCCTCCAAGTTGAGGGCTTACAGTAGGCATACTAGAAAAGGGGGCTGACCGAATTGACAAGTGGGTGCATTCATTTGAGAACGGCTGTAAGTCCTTATGGGTAACCGTAGGGCGAGTGAATAAAATAAAATATTTTAGGGACGCTACTGAACACGTCCCTGTGAGTAAGAACTATGGTTCTCGACGAGGACTGTAGCCAATCACTGCAATCTTATGACGGTAGACCAGTTCTGCACCGTACCAGCCAGTAATACCCAATAAAAGTGCAACGATCAACGAAATAATGATGCCTAGGGGTAATACAGTATCAACTGGGCTGCCAATTCGACGTACCCAGTTAAATAGCGTTAGCACCAGAGCCGCCACATTACCTACCATGTGCGACCAACCTGCACTATGCTTGCGAACACGATCGATCTTTAAGAAATCTGCCATTCCGGTCAGTGCGGCTAAGATCCCACTGGCAAAGCCTGCTCCTAGTAACCATAAAGACGCTCTCGCCCAAAATGGATCTTGCGTCAACCAGTAGCCAACATCTGTACCGAAAGCACCCACTAGAAAGGCAATAGGAAACGTCACAATCAATGGATGAAACGGGTGACCTGCGATCGCGACAGTGCTAGGAATTCCACTATCCCGGTATTCGCGTTCATCACTTTCAATGATGGGTGGCATGTTAGGGGTCTGGGTCATATTTGCTCCTGAAAAAGTACCCTATCTCTATGGCAATGGTGATGAAATCAAATTCACATTAAGAGAACTAAGCTGACATCAGCGTCTCTCTACAGAAGTAGTTTTACTCAAGCTAGAGACATAACTTTTGTGATGAATCCTTAGCAGAGGATTCGCCTACGCTGCTGAAACCATTCTGCTGATTAGAGAGCGGTCATGACTTTAATCAACTCATTCGATAAATCGGGTTGCGATCGCTGCCGTTTAGCAAATAAGACTCCTGCCAGAAAGTAAATGTTTTCGGAGTAGAAAGCTTTACGTTGTTGTTTAAGCTCGGTGATACTATTTTTTACTTTCGGCTCACAACTGTAATACCCAAACTTTAGAGGTGAGATCAGAAAGTCGTTGACCTGGTACCCCTGGGCGATCGCGTATTCGATCGTTTCTACAGGATTGGAGTAAGCGGAAATCATCAACAGGGCTTTCTCACAACCAACAGTCAGCAACTTTTTCGTAATCTCTGCCCCATCCTCTCCCCCATGTAAAGAAGGCATACAAATATTGCTATCTGGTGCGGGCAGGTAAGGTGGATTGGCAATCAAGTAATCGGCGCTGGACTGTAACCCCTGAAAGAAACAGGTGTTATGAATGATGTATTTGTGGCTTAGTTTATACTGCTGGCTTCGGGAGCGGGCTAACTCACAGGCAGATGGGTTTAGCTCATAACCATGCACTAAACCATCAAAGCTGACTTTCAGCAAACAGTTAATGATGGGGCTACCATCGCCTGTGCCAAACTCAATCACTGATTCACCCTTAGTGCATTGGTTAAACACCATTTTTTCTAAGCACTGGGAATAGAATTGTGATTCTTCAGGACAGAAAAACACTTCTGTCGGAGAGTAAGATTCAACAGTTGGGGAGTAGGCGGCAACAGATTGTTTGACGATCGTTGTTTCGGAAACCAATAATGCTTCTTTCAAGGTTAATCCTCACTTAAATCATTAGAAATCACACCAAACCCTTGGCTTGGAGTAGGAAACCACAATGCTAATCACATCACGTTGTTAGAAATCCTTTAGGGGTAGAGCTAGAGTGCGACTTCAGCGAGGGCAGGCTGTGCTGCGGTTTTAATCGCTTGAATCACAGCGGCTCCGCCTCGATCGCCCATCAACTTCTCCTGGTCATATCCCAAGACTAATTCCCAGGCTTGCGCCGGATACTGTTCGGCTAAAGGTAAGGCCACATCAGTCAACATCCATTGTCCATGCCGCTCATCCTCACGAATATGGAGTTCCCAATAGCCCATTGCCATGTCCGATAACCCTAAGCGTTGAGCGGCAAGCATGTAGTCGGTATAGATGGAAGGACCGGCAATCTCAAAGTAGGTTAATCCACCGTTGTAGCGAAGAAAATGTTGCTTACATTCAGTCAGCAGGAAATTGTGGTTAATACAAGCCAGCACCTCCCAGGGCACTAAATCGAAATAAGCTTCGGGCTGGGTGTCTAAACCGAGTTCAGCCATCATTTTGGCAAAGAAGGTTGAATGTTTCCGTTGGAAGCGACCATTGCCATACTCTTCTAAGAGTACGCGAATCAGGGTTGCCTGAATTTCATTACTCGCACCACCGAGAATCCGGGATAGCCGACTGGCTTCTACTAAACCATCCAACGATGCGATCGCCAGGAGATGACGATAGCCTGCGGTAGTGAGTTCTTCTCGTAAGTACCGTTTGTTGGCAGAGACGGGTGGATCTAAGTCGGCTTCTGCCCGTTCAGTCAGTGCTTGTTTCACATCAAGCTGACGCAGTTGATCAACATCAATTTGCGCCATCTCCCAGGTTTGCCAAGCCGTTTCAATGTGGCTGCGTACCCACTGCAAATACACCGATCGCTCATTCATGTAATGCTTCAGATCATCAAACCAGAACAGGTTTAACCGGTTAATGCGATACAAAATCCGGTGTAAAAACTGATTTGCCGATCGCACCGCTTCGGGGTCAGAGGTTTCCGTATAGGCAAGGTTTAGCGCGGCTAACAGCGTCTGCTCAAAGGAATTAACTAGCTCGGAATCACTAATAACTTGTTGATCTAAATTTTCTATGGTGAGGAGCCGAATAAATTGTTGTTCTGCCCCCAGGTAGTCTAATGTCTGCGGATTTGTAACGACTTCCTGACGCATCCCCTGACTAGCTAAGCGGGGATCTAACTGAATCATCATTCTTGCTATGCCTAATCTCTATACTTGAGTGAGTTTGCAGTAGGATGCGTGAGTCTGACAAACCTCAGGGTCTGACTCCAAACATTTGCACCAACTGATACCACCATAGGAAAACCCGTTGGCTATTTCCTTCCATCCAAAGGTACAAATGTGTACTAAAGTGAAGAAAATTCATTTATCCAGCAAAGAATTTTATTTAGTTGCAGCGATGATTAAACTGTAGTGCGAGTTTATTCATCTGCTGATTTGTTGCTGCCAACTGTGGTAGAGAAATATCGTTTAGGAAGTAATCCACAAAAAAGCAGATTTCAGCCGCTTCAGCAGGTATTGATGTTATCTCTTTTGAGTGAAGTAATCGAGTAGCAACTTCTATAAGATTGGGTCATGAAACAGAATTTAGAACGTTTCAGGATTTTTGTATGAATAAAGATTCAAGTCCAAGTTTTGATCAAGCTCCTGGAGAAATTAGGCAACCAATGACTCCGCAGGAGGTTGATCCTGAACAAAAACAAGCTCAAAAAGAAGAACTCGAGCGGGCAGGTAAGAGCCTGACCATTAACCCTGGCGATCGGATCGATGATTCCAAGACTTTGGAAGAAAAAGCGAAACAGGTTGCCGTCGATGCCCCGGATATTACTGGAGATCACATTGTTGTCCCAACTTACTTTGTCGTTGATGAAGCAGATGGGACGCAAAAGGCTTTACATCATGTAAAAGATGCTGAAGAGATTTCTGATGTGATTCGGCAAGCCCGCATCGATGAAAACGGTGAACGAGTTTGGTGGTAATCCCACCCTGAGTAGTAACAATAAACAGGAGGTATTCATGAATCAATTAAATACAGACAATCTTCCTCAAGATGTCAAAGAGTCATTGCCCGCTGAAGCCCAAAATATCTTTATTGCTGCCTATAACAGCTTTTTAGCCAATAGTAAGGATGAAGCATCAGCACATCGAGTCGCATGGCAAACCATTGAACTGAACCCACATTACACGCGGGGTGAAGATGGTAAGTGGCATCGTTTACCCGATGAAAGTGCTCAGAACCGGAGTGCCGTTGCTTCCATGCCTAACTCTTAGGAAGGTGCGATCGAGTCTGTCAGAATATGCTCATGCGGTGTCTCGCTTGTTAGTACAACAGGCGAGATTTTCGTTTTTGGGATTTTCTTCAGAATCAATCTACCCTAGAGACAACTATTCGTTGTCGTATTGCTGTATTCAGGTGAGAGAACTTGCATAATCCGCAATTTGTGATTGGGATTGATATTGGCACATCCAGCACGAAGTCTGTGCTGTTTGACACTCAGGGTCGAGCCATTCAGAAACATTTAGTAGAATACCCTCTTTATTCCCCGGTTCCCTTAGCGGCAGAACAAGATCCTAATGAAGTCTTGCAGGCGGTGCTGAAGACCGTCAAACAGGTGATCGAAGCCAGCCAAATTTCTCCTAGTCAGATTTTGTGTCTAACGTTTAGTGCGGCGATGCATAGTCTAATCGCGATCGATGCTCAAGGACAGTTGCTGACCAATAGCCTGACATGGGCGGATGCTCGGAGCGGGATGATACTGCGAGAGCTTCAGCAACTCCCTAAAATTCATGAGCTTTACGATCGTACCGGAACAATTCTGCATTCGATGGCACCGCTCGTAAAACTGGTTTGGTTACGAAAAACAGAGCCTGATATCTTTAAAGCAGCCACCAAATTTATCTCAATTAAAGAGTATATCTTTTACCAGTTGTTTCATCGCTTCGTGGTCGATTACGCGATCGCATCGGCAACGGGCTTACTTAATCTAGAGACATTTACCTGGGATACTGAAGCGTTAACTCTGGCGGAGATTCGCCTAACCCAACTATCGGAGCTAGTTCCTCCTACCTGCGTGTTACAGCCAATGCGTCCTGAAATGGCGGATGCTATGGGTCTACGACGGGATATTCCGGTAGTAGTTGGTGCGAGTGATGGGGCACTGTCGAACTTAGGATTAGGAGCGATCCATCCAGGTTCCGTCGCCATGACGATCGGTACAAGTGGGGCAGTGCGAACCATTGTGCATCAGCCAGTCACCGATCCCCAAAGGCGCTTATTTTGTTATGCCTTTACGGAACAGCATTGGTTAGTCGGAGGAGCCAGTAATAACGGGGGCATTGTGTTGCGCTGGCTGCGCGATCAACTGGCGATCGCAGATCGGTACGAAGCACTATTAGCTCTGGCTGAAACTGTGCCACCGGGGGCGGCTGGACTACTCTTTCATCCCTATATTCTTGGCGAACGATCGCCCTTATGGACTTCAGAGGCTCGCGGTTCATTCTTTGGATTAACGATCAACCATACCAAAGCCCATTTAGTTCGAGCCG
This sequence comes from Pantanalinema rosaneae CENA516, assembly GCF_050753385.1. NCBI lineage: Bacteria > Bacillati > Cyanobacteriota > Cyanophyceae > Leptolyngbyales > Leptolyngbyaceae > Pantanalinema > Pantanalinema rosaneae. The sequence continues at coordinate 126,045 of NZ_JBLZFZ010000008.1, read as the reverse complement.
TGTTAGAGGGAATGTTGTTTAACCTGCTGCTCAGCCTCCAGGCGTTACAATCGCTGACAGGGCAAATCGATCAAATTCGAGCCAGTGGCGGATTATTAGTCTCCAGTTTATGCCGACAAATGATGGCAGATATCTTTGATCGGGAGATTATTGTACCAGCCCAGCCTGAAAGTTCCTGTTTAGGTGCAGCCGTTTTAGGACTGTATGCCTTTCAGATGCTTGATTCGTTAGAAAGCAGTTCTCAATTGATTCAACAAACTTGTTCTCATCAACCTCTCCCTCAGAATGTCGCCCTCTATCAGCGCCTGATGCCACTCTACCAGCAAATTCTTGAGCAATCTCTGGAGCATTACCACGCGATCGCGCAGTTGCAAATTGAGCTGAATCATCACTACAAAACTAACCATAATTAACGCCTTACAGAAAGACTGCTATAAGTCGTTCTATAAAGCGTTAAATTGACTTAATTTCCTGGTCTTCAGCAAAGCTCAAAGTAACAGTTATTGCCCAGTGGTATTGTTAGCGATCGACTGTGCCTCTTGAGCATGTTCCTGAAGGGTCGGTAGGGTTTTAGCTGCCCAGTTTCTTAACTCTGGATCTTGTCCCTGGCTTGCCTGCTGCTGAAATAGGGAAACCACCTTCGCATGATCCTGCCGCATTAAATCCATATAGGCACGATCAAAGGCGGCACCAGACAAGTTCGACAAATTGGTTTTAGCGGTTTGATGTTGCTGGTTCAGAGTCTGGGGGAGCGTAATGCCCTTTTGAGTAGCCAACTGCTTCAGTTCATCATTGGCCTGAGTATGCTCCTGTACCATCTCTTGTGCATATTCTCGCACTTCGCTACTGCCTGCTCGTTGTACGGCTAGTTGTCCCAGTTCTACCTCAGCTAAACCTGCTTCGGCGGCTTGATTAGCAAACTGTTGATCCAGGGCACTGAGGGTATTCCGGGTTTGAGCATCGGTTTGATCAGATTGCAGAGTTGCCCCTGGTTGATCGGGGGTAGTTGTCTGATCCCGGTTATTGGGGGCACAGGCGGCAGTGGTTGCGGCTAGCGCGATCGTACTCAAAACAACAAACGTGGTTTTCAACGACATATTAATAGCGTTCCCTGTTCAGAAGGTTTCAGAATAAATTTTGCAAATTTGTTTTCAACATCCCCAGTTAAGAGTCCGATTCCGAGGGCTCTCGTTGCAGAGCGGCAGGATTTGTTTCAGCCTCTGAATCAGCATCAAACGGATAGCCAGATTCGGGTTGAATATCCCGTTCTTCTTCCCCGGCGTTTTGTCCATTCACCGCATTTGGGTTGGGTTTCATTGAAGTGCTTTTATGGCTGGCATGACCACTACTCATGGCATATCTCCTTTGTTAAATTAATAGCGAAATACGGCGGCTAAGGGAGCTTGATCAGGCACTTGATCGGGCTCGACGGCATAAACTGCTCCACCATTCAACAACGTTTGAATCGCGGCTGAATTCAGTAGATCTTCGTCTCCTGGCTCGGCATCGGCATGGATATACAACTGATTAGCCTGTGGATCAAAGTTGCCCCATTCCTGCACTCCGACGGCGACAAAGAGTTGTTCGACTCGTCCGTAATAGGCTCCCGAAACAGTTTCCTTCAGGTCTGTAGAGGTTTTACCCGTTCCGGTTAGTTCATGATAATGGGCGATCGCTTGCTGCTGGGTCTGCAAAAAGTAAGGTTCTACAATCGACCAGGCTTGAGTTTGTAATTCTTCAGGCGTGAGAATTTCTGGATTTTCCGTAATCCCATCTGCCACCAAATGTTGGTAGGTATTTGCCTCTCGATAGATCGGTAGCAAATAGTCCACTCCTGCTAATACTAGGGGAGCAGTTTTGTTGCCGAATAGGTCATGCAGAGCATGATCAATCAGATGAAAATACTGCAAAATATCGCGTTTAACATCATCTTGATCGGGGCTACCCTGACCATGAAATGATCCGGCTTGCGGCATCGGGTTTGCCGTCCCCCCTCTGGACGTACTAACACGAAACTGCCCATCTTGCGCCGTTTCATCATACAGTAAAGCAGCATCCATGCTCTTAGGTAAGCCTTCGACTTCCAACTCTTTTACACTGTAACGGCTACCTTGGAACACCCGTACTTGTTTCTGGCTTAATGCCAGGATGTAAAATTCTCCATCATCGGTTAATAAAGGTAGCAGAGGCTTGAGATGAAAGCGATCGCTCACCACCACTAATTCTTCAAACTTCAACGGTAAACAGAAATACCGTAAAATGCCTTCTGTCAAAAAGATGGCTAACCCTTCGTTTTGATGTTGCCAAAAATCATAGTGATCAAGTTCTAAGGCGGGTTGCAAAAGTTTTGTGATCTCTGCCTGACTCAGGTTATGAGCGGCTAACTCCGCCTCTACTTGCTTAATCAGATTTTTAAACCGAATCGGATTTTGTTGGGTTTCTGTGCCTGCCCGGTAGGTCGGTATGTAGAGCGATACGGTTGTGCCACTAACTACTTCTGCTAATGTTTTAAGTTCATCAACTGATAATAAACTCATAGTGCTAATGATTGAGTTACTACCGAAAAAATCATGCTCTGTAGCGCATAGTTAAAGGTAGTATGCCTCTAATTTGTTCTCTTCATGCTAGAGGGGGAAGCCAGCTTTACTCAGGGACAGATTCAGCGATCGCCCGATTGGACTGAGGTCGTATTAATCAACACACGATCGCCTATACCTTGAGGAGACTGTTCATACTGGCATGAAGGTCTAACGTACTGCTTCATACAGTGAACTGTTACTTGTAAGCTTACCTTGAGTTATAGGATAAGTTCGGTTGAAAGTGAGATTTATTTAGTTCACTTTTACGTTCATGATTTAGCCAGTTCAATCCTACGGCAGCGAGGAACAATAATGACGATTGTTATACAACTGCTACTGTTTCTGCTCATGTTAGCGGCTTTGTTAGGAGCGATGGTGCGTATGGCAATTGCATTGGATGAAGCCGATATTGGACGATTTTTACTTTGGATTTGTATTGCCTCAGTTATTGCTGGCATTCCTTCCAGATTGTAATTCAGACACCACAGGGAATTACGCTACATGACTTTGGACAATTGCTCGATCGCGACTATGAACCATCGATGGAGGTGAGCAGAGCGATCGGTAAAGTTGAGTAACGATTTTAGCGAGCCTATCTTAGGACGGAGTTACGATTAATATTGGCTCAGTACGATATAGAGATTAACTTCTCAACCGGGAGGTTGCTATGCAGGCTGGTCAGAGTCTTGTTGGTACTAGTCCCTACTGTTATACCGCGAAAATCAAAGGTACGTTGAGCGAACTGATTACTCAGTTACATCAGGGAATTCATGATGTGAATGAGCCAAAAGCTCAAGCGCTGTTTGAAACGTCGGCAGAAGTTCTGAAAGGTTTGCTAACAGCCTATATTCATTACGATCAGCAATCTAACCAAACTTAGGAACTTTTTAAAAAACAAAATACCTGTAAGAGCAGGTTTAGTCACAGAGCGATTGGTTTAACACCAAGAATATTGGCAAAATCTGTCCCTACGCAAGGGGACTTTTTTTTGGAAATTGCCTTAAACCTGGTCAACGGTTGCCAGTTCACAATCAATCTTCAGTGGACAAGATGGGATCTACTGAAGATTTTTGGTATTATGCCCCTTGCTACGATGCTGTCAGGCTATATTCTAGGAGCCTTTGAAGGTTCTAATTCCCCCCAGAATTAGGGAGCTAGGGAGCGCAACCGGCTGTAAGTTAGGATTGCACGAACATTTTATTGCTATATAGTCATATTGTATAATAACGAAATTACGTGTAGGTTCAGGTCAATATGTGGGGGAGTACGATTGCCGCTTATTTACACTACTCCGGGTTTATGCTGGCATTTGCGGCGTTAACCCTGGAACAGTTCACTTTGAAGAAAGAATTAAGTCTGGAAGCGGCTTGGCGGATTGTGTGGGCAGATGCCATGTATGGGATTTCCGCCACGATCGTGTTAGTGACCGGAATTTTACGAGTGCTATATTTCGGTAAAGGGATTGATTATTACCTCCATAATCCAGTGTTCTACACCAAAGTGGGACTGTTTCTGTTAGTCGGGGCGCTATCGCTTTATCCCACGATTTCCTTTCTCACCTGGATTAAAGCATTACGGCAGAATACACCACCAGGCTTGGAACTTTCCCAGGTCGATCGCCTGTCCTGGCTGATCAAAATCGAGTTAGTTGGCTTCCTCCTGATTCCATTACTGGCAGCGGCAATGGCAAGGGGCATGAGTTTCTGACCTGGTCTTTAACGGCTGGCAAAATTTCCTGAATCTGATTTTAGAAGATGGTTTTGCCGTTAGATTGGAATACTATATAGTTATAGACTTTTCGACGCTAGTTAACCTCCCATGCCAAAGCCCCTTAAATCCCCTGTACCTGTGAGCATTCTGGAAGCGGTTGCTGACTACTTTAAAATCCTGTCTGAAACAAGTCGATTACACATCCTGCAATGCCTGAAGGATGGTCCGATGAACGTGATGGAACTATGCGAAGCCACGGAATTAGGTCAGGCGAACCTGTCTAAACATCTCAAAGTCATGGCACAGGCAGGTGTATTGTCACGTCAGCCGAAGGGTACCAGTGCCTACTACGAAATTGCTGACCCGCTGGTATTTGAGTTCTGTGAGTTGGCCTGTGGACGGATTGGCGATCGCCTGCGGCAACAAGCGGAGACGTTTCAACAGTTGAATGCGTTTCAGCAACTCAGCAGTGAGGGGAAGAAAGACGGAAAACCCAGCAGAACGAAAGCGAAAGCCAAAGTTCTCAGTGCTGGACGGGAGTAAGGGGAGGAGGAATGAATGCACGCTCTTTCGATTCCAACCTGGATCGTTCACATTGGCAGCGTCACTGAGTGGACGGTCGCCATTGGGCTGGCATGGATATATGCCGATGTTAGCCGGAATCGAGCTTGGCGAGGCTTGGCGTTGGCAATGTTACCTGCCTTAGCCAGTGCGATCGCGGTATGTACCTGGCACTGGTTTGATAATGCCCCCAGCCTTCAGTGGCTCAGTCTGGTACAAGCGACCATGACCTTGATTGGCAACTGCACATTGATGCTGGCAGGGTGGTGGTTATGGAAACAGTCTTTACGCCCAGAGTAATTGTGCAACTGTCAGGTCTGGTTCTTAACAACTCATGATCTCTAAAGACACCTTATTTATCCTATCCCTATTTCCCTATCTCGGGTTTCTCTGGTTTCTCACCCGCTCCCAGCAAGCGCCGCGACTGGTTCTGTTCGGCTTTTACGGGACGTTAGTGTTTGTTGCCGTGACCATTCCGGCGGGTATTTATACTCGGGTGGTGTATGGAGAACTTCTGGCAAATGTGGATTGGTTACATGGGACGGCAGAGTCTTTCCTGACTCTATCTAATATGTTGATTGTATTGGGTTTGCGACGGGCGATCGTCCAACAACGCCAACAGGTGACTCAACTACCCACCTCTGGATATACGGAACCTCAGTAGCCTGACAACAGATTAGAGCCGTCGTTGCTAATTGTCTTTACCCAAACTCCCTCTCTTACATCGTAAAAGAGGGAGTTTGGCTTGATTAATGCTCTACAACTGCCATAGCTCGATGCCATTAGCACCATCGTTAGCAGAGAAGTAGAGGCGACCCCCTGCTGGAGTCAGGTTGGTTGGACCACTGCCTACAAACGCACCACTAACCGGAACGGTTCCCAGCGCCGTACCATCACTGCGCCAGAGCTTCGTGCTGATGCCATCAGTAGCCGTAAAGAACAGAGTGCCATTGAAGTTTGTCAATGCGGTGGGGGCATCACTGCCGTTCGGATTTAAATCTCTTACCAACACAGCGCCTGTACCATCGCTGCTCCAAAGCTGCTGGTTGGGGTTAGTGCTGGTTCCCGCATCTACCACAAAGAACAAAGTAGAACCAACCACGGTCAGGTTAGAGGGTTGTAGGTTAGCCGATGGCAGCGCTTGTACCAGAGAAACAGTGCCATTGACAGTGCTACTATATAGCCCGAATGTGCTACCACTGGTGGCAAAGAAGTAGAGAGTACCGTTCAGGTTCACCAGGTTCCTGGGATTAGAACTCGCTGTACCCGCATTAATGTCACTGATACGGGTACTGGTTACGCCATCACTGCGCCATAACTCGACACCATTGGTCGCATCATTTGCCGTGAAGAAAATGGTATTCTCGATCGCCACTAGATTATTGATGCCAGCGCTGGCTCCTAAATCACTGACTAATACTGTGCTAGCAGTAGTACCGTTTGTCTTCCAGAGTTGAGTGCCGTTACCTGCCGTAAAGTAGAGGGTGCTACCAGCCACGGTCAGGTTACCGGGTTGGGTAAAGCCACTGCCGACTTTCACCGTTCCTGCACTGGTGCCATCACTGCGCCATAGAGCACTGCCTGTGCCATCATCGGCTCGGAAGAACAATTGACCGTTGAAGTTGACCAGGTTGGTGGGACTAGAGCTTGCCACACCCGAGCGAATGTTACTCACCAGGGTAGTGTCGTTACTGCCTAAGTCGGTCTTCCACAATTCGATGCCATTGACTCCATCATTGGCAGTGAAGTACAAAATATTGCCGATCACAATTAGATTGGCGGGTGAAGACGAACTGCTGGGAGCAGGGGTGTTATTAATGTTGGCTACTTGGGTGGTATTCGCGGCAGTACCATCGCTGCGCCACAACTCCACACCGTTAAAGCCATCATTAGCCGCAAAGTAGACCTGATTTCCAACGGCTATCAGGTTAGTGGGGTTAGCACTATTCGTGCCGTTAGCATTGGGAATCGTGTTGATATCCGTCACCAGGGTTGGCCCAGGTGTGACATTAATCAGGATTGAGTCGGTATCGGTTTGGGCAGAGCCTGATCCTGTATTGCCGTTGTCACTGACATTAATGATGATGCTATCAGTGCCAATGAACTGCGAATCGATCGGAGTGTATTGCAGATTTCTGAGTGCTCTATTAATAGCAGTTAGGCTTCCTGTCAAGGTAACGTTATTCGTTCTATCTCCTGTAACAGTCAAGTCATTTGTATCACTCAGACGAATGTTACCGTTAGTCGCTGAAAGTGTCACTGTTAGGTTATTAGGACCAGCATCTGGATCGGCAACGCTCAAACCTGATTGAATCACCAGATCTGTGTTTTGGAAGACAGACTGTGCTGATGGAACCGTAATGATGGGGGCTTGGTTAGGAGTATTGATAACCGTAATTGCCACAGTTGCGGTTGAATTAGCAAGCCCATCAAAGGCGCGATAAGTAAACGTATCTGTTCCCAGGAAATTGCTGCCTGGGGTATAGACAAACGAGCCGCTTAACCTATCAATCGCCACAGATCCCTGGGTCGGATTGTTAACTATAAATGCTTGGAGAATATCGCCGTCTGGATCGGTATCGTTAGCTAGAAGTCCAGTGGCGGCAGCAACAGTAAGAGTCTGATTGATGCCAGCCGTGTAACTGTCATTATTAGCCGTAGGTGGATTCGTGGTTGTGTTAAAACTAATTGTTACAGTAATTGGAGCAGACGTTAGGTTGCCGTCACTCGCCTGGTAGACAAAAAAGGCAGGGGGTGGAGAAACAAAAAAGAGTCGGTCGGCGACGAAACTACCATCAGGATTGAGCGTAATCCCTGCATTGAAATCACTAACCAAAATGGCTGTCAATGGATCACCATTGGCATCCGTGTCATTAGCTAGCACTCCTCCACTGGCTGGCACACTTAAAACACCATTTGAGTTCATACTGTAGCTGTCTGGTTGACCAGTAGGGGCTGTATTGGCATTCACAACGATCGTCACGGTTCCAATACTGGAAGTCAGGAGTCCATCAGAAGCCCGATAGGTAAAGCGATCGGTGCCCGTAAAGCCAGCATTTGGGGTGTAAACAAAGGTGCCATTGTTATTGAGCAAGAGGCTACCATTGGTACTGGGATCGACGAGTACAGCCGATAAGGGGTTATTTTCAGCATCGGTGTCGTTTGCCAGAATTCCTGCCGTTTCTACACTGACATTCAGCGATCGATTTGCTGAAGTGGTATAAGTGTCGTTCTGAATCACGGGGGCAGTATTGGTGACTACCGACAAAGTAACTGTTGCCGGTGTCGAGGTGGTAATGCCATCACTGACGCGATAGGTAAAGGTATCGACCCCCGTAAATCCGGCATTCGGCGTGTAGACAAACGCACCGTTAGGATTCAACGTCAATGTCCCTTGGGTTGGGCCAACGGCGAGGGTGGCGGTCAGCGGATTACCATCCACATCGGAATCATTGGCTAGAACTCCAGTAACCGACGTAATCGAGTTGGCAATATTAGATGCGATCGTATAGGTATCGGCATTGGCAACGGGTGGGTTATTCGTTGACACTGTAATTGTCACCGTTGCTGGATTCAGCGCATTCACCGTACCATCATTCACCTGGTACACAAAGGTATCTGTACCCGCAAAGCCTGTGTTGGGCGTATAGACAAAGGAACCATCGGCGGCTAACGTCAAACTACCACTGGCTGGACCTGTCACCACACTTGCCGTTAGGGGTGACACCGCTTCGGCATCGGTATCATTCGCTAAAACCCCATTCAAGACATCGATCGTCAGAGGAATATTGACGACGGCGCTATAGTTATCGGGATTCGCGACGGGGGGCGTATTGTTAACCACGGTCAAGTTGACGGTAGCGGTAGAACTGGCACTGCCATCGCTCACCTGATACACGAAACTATCGGCTCCGGTAAAGCCCGTATTCGGGGTATAGACAAAGGACCCATTAGCATTCAGCGTCAATGTGCCACTGGTGGGACCAGATACCGTCGTCGCGGTGAGCGGATCGTTATCTACATCCACATCATTGCCTAACACGCCCTGGACAGCACTAACGGTGCGACTAGCGCCTGCGATCGCGGTATAACTATCGCTCACGGCGGTGGGTGGTGTGTTCACCGACGCAGTGATAGTCAGGATGACCGTTGCTAGATTAGAATCGCTAAAACCGTCATTGGCGCGGTAGGTAAAGGTATCGGTGCCTGTAAATCCAGTGTTGGGCGTGTAAACAAAGGAGCCATCTGGATTTAAGGTAACGGTGCCACTGGTGGGATTATCGACGATCGTCGCTGTTAAGACACTGCCTTCCAAATCACTGTCATTGGACAGGACACCCGTTCCAGCCGGAATACTGAGTGCTGCTGCATTGCCAGTGCTGTAGGTGTTGTTATTGGCAATGGGCGGTGCATTTACCTGAATGGTGACCGTTGCCAGGTTTGCCGAATCTAACGTGCCGTCATTCGCCCGGTAGGTGAAGGTATCAACGCCCGTAAATCCAGCATTGGGGGTGTAGGTGAACGAACCATCCGGGAGCAGCGTCAGTGTGCCATTGGCAGGTCCACTACCCAGAACAGCCGTGAGTGGATCACCGTCCACATCGGTATCATTGGACAATATGCCGGGTGCCGCGATCGTCAGGATTTCACCAGGGTTAGTAAACAGATTGGCACCCGAATCATTGACGGCGATTGGAGCATCATTGACTGGAGTAATCGTGATACTGACCGTTGCTGTACTGGATACACCACCTAAGCTATCAACCGCGACATAGGTGAAGCTGTCACTGCCATTGAAGTCAGCCGTTGGCAGATACACAAACGTGCCATCTGGATTGAGGGTAAAGCTAGCCGCGTTTGCCGGACCAATCCCAAGCTGGGCAGTCAATGGGGTGTTGCCGTCAGGATCGGTATCATTGGCAAGAACGCTAGTACCATTTAAAGTTCCATCTTCAGCAACGGTGTAATCTAAATCATCCTGTGCTGTGGGTACAGTATTGGCAATGACATTAATGGTGACGGTAGCAATGTTGGCAGAATCCACTGTGCCATCATTAACGCGATAAGTGAACGTGTCCGTACCGATAAAGTCGGTGTTTGGAGTGTAAACGAAGGAACCATTGGCATTTAAGACGACACTACCGTTACTTGCTGTGGTGACTAGAACGGCGGTGAGAATATCTCCAGTATCAACATCGGTGTCATTATCCAAAACCCCGGGGAGTGCCACACTTAACGGTGAATTCTGGGAAGCAGAGAAGGTATCATCAGCCGCGATCGGAGCATCATTAACGGGGGTAATGGTTAAATTCACGGTGGCTGTGTTGGAAGCTGCGCCTAAACTATCCCGGACAAGATAAGTAAAGCTGTCAGTGCCGTTAAAATCGGCTGTCGGTACATAAGTAAATGTGCCATCGGGATTAAATGTGAAGCTAGCCGCATTGGCTGGGTTACTCACCAGTTCGGCAGTCAGGGGTAGGTTATTGTCCGGATCGGAATCGTTATCAAAAACATTGCCCGTGTCTAACGTGCCATCTTCTGCCACGGTAAAGCCATCATCATTGGCGATCGGGGCTTGATTAGCAGCCGGAGTCACACTTAGAGTCACCGTTGCCAGGTTGGCGGAATCCGCTGTGCCATCGTTGGCACGATAGGTGAAGGTATCAATGCCAGAGAATCCCGCATTGGGCGTATAAACAAACGACCCATCTGGATTCAACGTTAAGGTGCCACTGCTGGGATTAGCCACTAACACGGCTGTCAGTGTCGTACCTGCATCCACATCGGTATCATTGCTCAACACACCCGTTGCCGCATTAACCGTCAGTGGGGTTCCAGGGTCCGTGGTGAATGGACCATCATTGTTGGCAACGGGTGGATCATTCACCGGCGTAATGGTCAGGTTGACCGTCACTGTGTCGGATCTGCCACCACGTCCATCAATGGCGACATAGGTGAAGCGATCAGTGCCATTAAAATTGAGTGTGGGGATGTAAGTGAACGTGCCATTCGGGTTGAGAGTAAAGGTGGTGGCGTTGGCAGGTCCGGCAACTAATTGCGCCGTTAATGGCAGATTGCCATCTGGATCGGAATCGTTATCCAACACATTGCCCGTATCCAATGTGCTATCTTCTGCCAGGGTGAAGTCATCCGGACTGGCGATCGGTAACACGTTATCCGCTTGCGTCACACTAATCGTCACCGTGGCAACATTGGTTGAACTGACTGTGCCATCAAAGGCTCGATAGGTAAAGATATCAATGCCAGAGAACCCCGCATCCGGTGTGTAGGTAAACGAGCCATTAGCATTCAGGATCAAGGAGCCATTGGTGGTTGGATCGAGCAGGATCGCCGATAGCGTATCCCCATCCACATCCGTGTCATTGTTTAAAACCCCAGTGTCCACAAGAACATTGAGTGGGGTATTAGCCGGGGTGGTATAAGGCCCATCGTTGACCGCTACCGGTGGGTCGTTGACGGAGGTAACTGTGATGCTAACAGTGGCAGTATTTGAAGTGGCTCCTAAACTATCACGCGCCACATAGGTGAAGCGATCGACCCCACTGAAATTACTAATCGGCACATAGGTAAATGTGCCATCTACCGGATTAAAGGTAAAACTAATTGCATTCGTCGGTTGGGTAATTATTTGGGCGGTCAACGGCAGGTTATTGTCCGCATCCGTATCGTTCGCCAGTACACTGGTGCCGTTTAATGTGCCGTCTTCTGCCACACTAAAACTGTTGGGATTGGCAACGGGCGGAATATTGGCAACGGCGTTGACATTAATCGTGACAGTAGTGGGGGTAAGGGCATTGATGATGCCGTCGTTAACCAGATAGGTAAAGGTATCAACCCCAGAGAAGCCAGCATTGGGAGTATAGACAAACGACCCATTGGGATTCAGGGTCAGAGTGCCATTAGTCGGGTTGGTGCCCAGTACGGCGGTCAGTGGATTGTTCTCTGGATCAGAGTCATTCGTTAAAACGCCTGCTGTGCTCAGAACCGTCAACACCGTATTGGCATTCACACTATAGGTATCCGGACTACCCACCGGCGGATCATTGACCGGAGTTACCGTAATCGTGACGATCGCCGTATTAGAGACGACTCCCTGGCTATCTCGAACGGTGTAGGCAAAACTATCGGTGCCATTGAAGTTCGCAATGGGGATGTAGGTGAATGTGCCATCGGGGTTGAGCGTAAAACTTGCGGCGTGGGAGGGACTACTGGCTAACTGTGCTGTTAACGGTAGATCGTTATCCGGATCAAAATCATTGTCGAGTACCGATGTGCCATTCAGAGTACCATCCTCTGCCAGGGTGTAACTATCGTTAACCGCGATCGGAGCATCATTCACCGCCGTAACGTTAATCGTCACCGTGGCTGGATTCGACACCCCACCCAGGGCATCTCTCACCGTGTAGACAAACCGATCGCTGCCACTAAAGTTGGCGGTTGGTGTGTAGGTAAACGTGCCATTAAAGTTAAGAACGAAGTTAGCTGCATTCGTCGGACCACTGACTAACTGAGCCGTTAAAGGACCGGTGTTATCAGGATCATTATCATTGGCAAATACAGTTGTTCCATTCAGAATGGCATCTTCAGCCGTATTGTAAACATCATCTACGGCAACAGGCGCAACGTTCACGGCTCCGCCCACATTCACCAACAGCACCCCAGAGGCGGATAGCGGTGAACCAATGCCCGTATTGCCGCGATCGTTGACACTGATGGTAATGCGTTCAAACCCGGTATAGCCAGGAAAACTGCGGTAGACCAAACTACTGAGGGCAGTATTAATCGCGGCGATCGTGCCATTAAAGGTGATGCGGCTATCTTGTGTACCATCCCCTTGCGTCAGGGTAATGCCACTGGACGTTGCAATCGATAGCACTCCATTTGCCGCACTAATCGAAACATCCAGAATGCCACCGCCAGCATCGGGGTCAGCGATCGTAATCCCAGAGATTGCCAGGTTAGTGTTAGGCGTAATTTCAGGTGACGCTGGCAGGGTAATGCTGGGAGGACTGTTAATGCCCAAGACATTAATCGCGATCGTTTCGGTATCCCCTAAGGCAATTCCCGATCCCGTATTACCGTTGTCACTGACAGAAATGGTGAGAGAATCTGCCCCGTTAAAGTCAAGATTGCCACGATAGATCAGGTTGTTTAAGGCATTATTGATGGCAGCCAGAGTGCCGCTAAAGACCATGCTGCTGCTTTGGTTACTGCCCTGTGAAATGGTAATCCCAGTGGTGGAACCCAGGGTTAATCGACCACTCACAACGGATAGACTCACAGTAATGTTGCCAGTGCCCGCATCCACGTCACTCACCTGAATGCCAGTGATCCGTAGATCCGTGTTTTCATTCGCTGATTGGGCACCAGGAACAGTCAATACCGGGGCATCGTTGACTGGATTAATGGTGATTGCCAATACCTTCGTGTCGGATAGGGCGACTCCGTTCCCGGTATTCCCCAAATCACTGACATTAACCGTCAGGGCATCTGTGCCATTAAAGTCCTGATTGCCTCGATAAATTAAACTTTGCAGGGCATTGTTGATCGCTGCCAGCGTACCGGTAAACACCAGATTATTACTGGGAGTTCCAGCCGTACCCGTAGAGAAGATGAGTCCAGCCGTGTTACCTAAGGTCAGCACCCCATTCACAACCGATAAACTAACGGTCATATCGCCAGTTGCCACATCCGGATCGCTAATACTAATTCCCGCAATAGGCAGGTTCAGATCTTCGTTGGCAACCTGAGCCGTGGGTAAACTGATCACAGGTGGATCATTGACCGCCTCGACCCTGAGCGTAATGGTCTTAGTATCCGTTAAGGCTCCACCGCCTGTATTGCCATTGTCATTTACGGTCACTGTAATGACATTTTGCCCCGTGAAGTTAGCCGGGCTGCGATAGACCAGGAATCCTAAAGCCGCATTAATTGCTGCTAAGGTGCCTCGGAAGGTCATCGTATTATCCTCAATCCCGTCACCCTGGTTGAAGGTGAGGTTATTCAGGTTGCCGAGAGACACGACCCCATTACCTACGGTGATTGTCACGGTGATTTCACCATTCCCGGCATCTGGATCGGTGACACTAACTCCGACGATCGCCGAGTTGGCATTCTCTTCAGCACTTTGAACGCCATTGGGTACTGTCAGCACCGGGGCATCATTGACGGGGATAACGGCAATGCTGAAGGTATTTGCGGCGATCGTGCCACCAGAACCATCGGAAATGGTAAAGGTGAAACTATCCGTTGAACTTTCGCTACCGTCGTGGTTGTAGCGCAGGCGAGTCCCATCATTTAAATCTGCCTGGGTGAAAACTGACCCCGTGGATAGCGATACACCATCGAGTAACAAGCTACCGTGACTCGGCAAACTACCCAGGGTGTAGAGAATCTCCTCTACGGGATTGTCATTGTCTGTCGCATTCAGCAGAGTAGTGCTGAGGGTGGCAGTTGTGCCTTCGCTTAAGGTCAGAGTGGCATTCGTGACTAGAACGGGCAGATTATTTACTGCCACTGCCAGTGTATACGTGCCTTGCAGTCCACTATTTGCCGGAAATACCCGAATGTAATAGGTGCCAGCCGTGAGGGTACTGACGATCGACTCGGCGTTCAGGCTCCCTAACGTGGAACTGTTGAGCACAACTCCAGCACTATTCAACAGTTGCAGATCCAGGTTTTCTCCTAGATCGGTAAGCGCTAAATTAACCTGGCTGGTCGCTCCTACATTAAACCGATAGAGATCATTAGCATCTGTACCTCCCACCCGATCGCGATAGGTTCCATTCCCACTGAGATTACTGCCCAGATTAAAGGCATCAGTGACAGTATTGCCAGCAACATCGATCGGGGTAGGGGTTCCGGTCAGGATAAAAGGAGCGAGAGGTCGCCATGCTCCTCCAAGGGAGGGCAAGCTCACCGTGGAACTCAGGCTCATTCCATTCATGAGCCAAATGCCATTGGTTCCGTTCGACGTATTGTGCCACAGGATATCAGTTTTGCCATCACTGTTAAAATCACCTGTGCCGCCAATCACCCAACTGCTACCAAGATTGGGCGTGAGTAGTTGAGCTGTGCTATAGCTTGTGCCATTCATGAACCAAACGGCGGCTAACCCATTCGGCGCATTCCGCCACAAAATATCAGTTTGCCCATCATCATTGAAGTCACCAGTTCCGCTCACAACCCAATTTCCACCCAGTGCTGGCAGGGAAATGGTAGAAACCGAAGTTGTCCCATTCATTAACCAGATTTCGGTTATCCCCTGCGATGCATTGCGCCAAACCAGGTCGGGGTTCCCATCCCGATTGAAGTCTCCTACGCTGCCAATACTCCAGCTACTATCTCGCGGCGTGTTAGATGATAGCAGCAGGGCGGTACTATAGGTCAGACCGTTCATTAGCCAAACGGCTGTAACCCCTTGAGTGGAATTACGCCAGAGCAGGTCGGTATTGCCATCCCCATTAAAATCGCCGAGCCCTTGAACGACCCATGCCGAACCGAGTGTAGGCGTATTCAGGAGCAGAGCTGTACTATATGCAGTGCCGTTTAGTAACCAGACAGCGTTACTAAAATTACTGTAGTTACGCCAGAAAATGTTAGTCGTTAAATTATTACTAATTGCCGCATTGAGGGTATAGTCGGCGCTGGTGACAGATCCACCTGGGCTGACCCGAATGTAGTAGGTGCCAACCTCCAGAATGGTGTTGATCGATTCGGCGAATATCCCGGTATTGGTTGAACTTTGCAGTACAGTGCCCGCACTATTCAGCAGAAATATATCGCTATCTGCACTCAAATCGGTGAGGGAGAGATTCAGACTACTGCGAGCGGTCAGGTTAAATCGGTAGTAGTCATTCGCATTGGAGGCTGTGGTATCTGGGAAGCTCTGAACAGTGGAGGTCAGGTTCAGAAGAGTAGCAGACTCCAAAGAGTTCCCTGCAATGTTCGGCATAGCTAATAACCCTGTACTGGCATTGCTATTCTGCCCTACTTATATTTTGTTGATAACAACGTTACAGTAGATTTACATAAGTTATTGGTAGAGAATTTATAAATGCTTCAGGAGTTGTGTAGAGTTGGCATATATCGAGTAGAATGAGTGGTTTGAAATAAATGGCTGGCAGAAATTTTGGCAGCTTAATCGATCGTAAAACCGCTTCCGTAACCTCTCGGATTACCACGATCGCAGATGATCGCTGGTCTGAGGTAATGGCTGGAGTCGGTCAGCTTGTCACTGGCTTAATCGGCTGTTACAGCGGCTAAATATTGCGGCTCTACCAAATAAGCTCCTTTGGTAAACCGAACACTCCAATAATTCCCTGGTCGGCGATCGAGAATCGTGCCCTCCTCGCCCAACGCTATCAGACTGGATGACCGTAACATGGGCATTGGATCAGCCGTTTTAATGTAGGGTGGTAACGCGACTAATCGCACTCGATCGCCGATCGCAAAATTGTCAGACATGGATTTACCACATTAATAGATAGAGGCTCTGATGGTAGGAGATGGGACAGGAATCAGTTAATAGTATCCCCTGATCTTCTCCATCCCCTCAGGTTTCGTACTGGTAGAGTCAATCCGCGATCGCCGATCGTTAAGGCACTTGCCAGATCTTTTGATGATAACGCTCTGGCTCAGCATAGGGGTCTTCTGCTGGATGGGCATGGCTATGGGAATGACCGTGAGCATGACCATGACTGTGATCAGGATGGTGGTGATCGTGGCTATGACCGTGATCATGATTATGATCATGACTATGATCGTGACCGTTTGCCAGGGCAGCTAACCGGAACTTACACATTTCACAGTTCATCTGCACCTGCCCCAACTGGGTTTCAATTTCCCGCTCTCGCAGCACAGCAAACAGTTGTGGATGTAACCCCATCTCGGGTAAACAGGTCATGGCAATATCGGGATATTGGGTTTGTTGTTGGGCAGTGATATCAAAGATTTTCTTCACCAACAACCCTGTAAATAAAAAGTAAGGCAGAACAATGATCCGCTTGGGTTGATAGAACCGGGCTCGCCGGAAGCCCTCTTCTAGCCGGGGGTGGGTAATGCCAATAAAGCAGGTTTCTACGGTTTGATAGCCGCTCCCTTCCCACAACATCCGTGCCAGCTTATAAACATCTCCATTGGCATCGGGATCACTGGAACCCCGTCCGACGAACAGGAGTACCGTATCTTCTCGCCCGATCGCCTGCGGGTTATGTTCCGGCAGATCGAGTTCCGCCAAGCGAGATCGCCATAGGTCGAGGATGCCGGGAGTGATGCCAAAGTGTCTCCCATAGTGAAACCGTACCTGGGGATGGCGTTGGCGGGCGCGATCGAGTTCGTTAGTAACATCGAACTTATTATGACGGGCAGCAAACAGCAGGATGGGTAGAACCGATAATTCCGTGTAGCCTTGCTCGACACAGTGATCCACGCCTTCCTGAATTGTGGGTGCGGTTAACTCCAGAAAACAGGGCAGGACGGGACGGGAGGGATCGATCGCCTGATACGCTGCCGCAAAGTCTAATAAACTTTGGCGACCGTCATCATCCCGGGTGCCGTGACCGATCAACAACAGCGGTCGCCGCAAGGGCAATGGCGGTAACTGGAGCGATGGCTGACTGGAAGAGGTTGAAGAAACTGATTGAGTTGAGTCTGAGAGCAGCATTCAGCAAAACATCCGCAAGTGCCTCGTTATCTTAGCTCATTGCCGCCGCCAGCAAAATCCGGTGGGAGGGGTTCCAAAGCCGCAGCGCGGTAGATTACTAAGCCTCCAACTCAAAAATTTCTGGATGAAGAAATTGATACCCTGCGCTTCTGAGCTTGTGATTAGAAACTCTGGCGTTATAGGAACGCGGATTGGGGAGGCTGGCATCCCAGGTGACTGGCGGCAGATTGTGAGTCATACAAACCCGATCGATCACCTCTCCGACCGTCAGGGGAACTGTACAAACCAGGTTATAAACGCCCTGTAGGTGCTGCTCATAGGCAAAGGCGATCGCGCCCACAATATCGTCTAAATGTACCCAATTGGCGGCTTCCTGCCCTGTGCCTGGACGGATAGTGCCAGCGACCCGGTGGTAAATCTTAGCTAACTCCCGACCCTCGCCATAAATGCCCCCTAAGCGAAAGATGCAGATGTTGAGCGCGGAATGGGCGGCACTCAGTAAGACCTGTTCCGTCGCTGCCAGAATTTCGCCATTGCGAGTCACAGGCGCAACCGGAGTTGTTTCATCCACCCAGGCTCCCTGGTGATCGCCATAGACGGCATAGCTGCCGGTATAAATCACCTGCTGGACTGTAGGCATCTCTGGCAGCACTTTAGCCAGAGTCGTAGCTGTCCCTAAATACGTTGATTCATAACTATCAGCATTCCGCGCTCCCATACAGACCAACACTGCCGTTTGGTTGGGCAACAGCGATCGCCAACCTGCCTCATCCTCGCCATGTAGTACGATCGCCCGATCGGCAATGGTTTCTAGTTCCGGAATGCGGCTTTCGGTGGTGGTTGTGACGGTGACGGTATGCCCCTGTTGTTGCCAAACCTGAGCTACTGCTCGTCCCACATAGCCACAGCCAATAATTGCTAAATTTGCCAAGCGGTTTAGCCTCCCCGTTTTCGTTCATTGGCAAGCATCCAGGCGGCAACAATTCCCCCAATGAAGCCAAATAAATGCCCCTCCCAGGAAATGCCATACTGGAAGGGTAAAACGCCAAAAACCAAACTACCGTATAGTACGGCGGTGACGATCGCTAGGGAGATCGCCAGCACACTCCGCTCAAAAAATCCTCGCAGTAATAAATAGCCTAAATAACCAAAAATCACGCCACTAGCACCAATATGGATGGTGCCGGGTCTACCAATTAGCCAGGTACCTAAACCGCTCGATAACCCAGCAATAATACTCACGATGAAGAAATCGCTGGTTTCCCGCAGCATCACCAACCAGCCCAACACCACAAATGGGATGGTATTACCAATCAGGTGAGCAAAATTGCCATGCAGGAAGGGCGCGAACAAAATGCCGCGCAGACCAATTAAACTCTGCGGCACAATGCCATAAACATCTAAGGTCGTGCGGGAAACCGATCGCAGGAGAAATTGATCAATGATTTCTAACGTCCAGGCTACGGCGACTAACCCTAACAGAATCGTAAATTGGTTGCGGATTTCTCCGGCGATCGTCCGTTCCCCTTTGGTGCTACGCATAGTTAGTTAACAGTTATGAATCAATCGTGATCAAAAGTATGGGTTGAACAGTGATGGCAGCATCCTATCCTCCCATCTTGTCATCTCCCTGCGCTGCCCTGCCCTAAGGAGATTTCTAGGAAACTTTTGCCTTTGTACGGGCAAACGGCTGTTCGCCCCTACCCAAAATCGCCAATTATCCGGTAATTTCTATTCTGGAAATCTCCTAATTCTCCTGTTTTAACAAAAACTGTTGCACAAATAGGACAGTGGCATAAAACTGAAAGTCGAAATTGGCTTTTTTGGCAAATCCATGACCTTCGTCCTTTGCCATCAGATACCAAACGGGAACCTGGTTATTCCGGACAGTGGCAACAATTTGTTCGGCTTCAGCCAGGGGCACCCGTGGATCATTTTTGCCATGAATCACAAAGAGCGGCTTTTGAATTTGCTCAGCATTGTTGAGCGGAGAGATTTGCAGCAGAAATTCCCGCATCTGGGGATCCCGTTCGTCGCCGTACTCCACCCGGCGCAGATCCCGCCGATAGCTCTCAGTCCGCTCCAAAAAGGTGACGAAGTTAGAAATGCCGACAATATTGATCGCGGCACGAATCCGATCGCTGTAATGCGTGGCGACAGCCAGGGACATATAGCCGCCATAGCTGCCACCCATGACCAACACGCGATCGGCATCCAGATCGGGTTGGGTGGCAATCCAATCCAAAAGAGCGCCGATGTCTTTGACCGAATCTTCCCGGAGTTTGCCGTTGTCCAGTTTCAGAAAGGTTTTGCCATAGCCAGTCGAACCCCGCACGTTCGGTAGCAGCAGGGCAACTCCCAGTTCATTTAAAAAGAAGTTGTCCCGTCCCTGAAAAATGGGTCGCGATTGGCTTTCCGGCCCCCCATGAATGTCAATGATTACCGGACGTTTGCCCGTAAACCGGCTGGGGGGGCGGTAGAGGAAACCAGAAATGGTGCGATCGTCGAAACTTTGCCACCGGACTAATTCCGCTTCGGCAAAGGTGGTGGTATTCAATCCCCCAGTTTCACTTTCGGTCCACCGTTGTACCTGGTTCGTCGTCACATCCAGGGAATAGACATCTGCCGGAAAGCGGGCGGTGATCAGGGTAAATCCCAAGTCCCGATTATTGCGATGCCAACTCAGTCGGAAGATCAGACCGGGGGGAAGTTTGGGTACAGGTCTTTCCTGACGGGTGGTGGTATCGAGCAGATGCAGGACACTACTGCCTTCTTCATTGGTGACAAAAGCCAGCAGTTTGCCATCGTGCGATAAATCAAAATCCTCAACATCCCAGGGAATTTGACTGCTTAGCTCGGTATAGGTTTGGGTTGCCAGATCAAAGTAAGACAGTCGTTGGAATTCTGACCCCCGATCGCTGATCAGGTACAAGCCTTTCCCATCGCGGCTAAACACTGCCCCGCCATAAAACACAGATTCTGTGCCCGTCTTAGGAGTCAGCAGCGTCTTCTGACCCGACTGGCTATCGACTAACCAGAGGTAACTTTCGTTAACCGACACAAACTGCATGACCAACAATTGTCGATCGTCCGGTGCCCAATCGAGCGGCGACCACCCTCCCCCCTCCACCGTGGCTAATAAGCGATCGGTCTGGGGCTTGGTGGGATCAATCACGTACAGATCGGTGTCCTGTCCATTGCGGCGAGTGGAGGTGTATGCCATGCGATCGCCCGCCGTTGACCAGATGCCACGACTATTCTTGGATTTACCGTCCGTGAGCAACGTGACTGCGCCAGTGGCTAAATCGTAGCGGTAATTTTGGTTAAATTCGTTCCCACCGACATCGCGACTGAAGACAAAGTAATCCCCGGTGGTGGGTTGATAGGTGGCTCCCGAGGGGGCTTCTGCAAAAAAGGTTAACTGCTGCCGCATCCCCAACGGCGATCGCACCTGATGCACCTGTGCCGTATTGGCAAACCGCGTCGAGATTAACAGTTCTCGTTGAGTCGGATGCCAACTGGACAAGCCGGCCGATCGAAACTCGGTATAGCGCTGAACCGTATCCACCAGGGAGGTTGGGATCGGTGGAATGCCCTCGACCACTAAATTCTCGTTTGGAGTAACCGTATCAGCCAGGATAGGGGGCATGGTTGTCAGGGTCAGCAGAGCCGGTAGAACGATCGCTACCGTAGTTTGAAGTAAGTTCATGCGTGGGTCGGGCAATCAGTCAAGGTTTTTGGGAATCCCGCATCAACACTAACACGGCTGATTCTTAGTCAGACGGTAGCACTGGTAATGCACCTTTAGCGATCGGAGTCAGTCTCCTGTCCGACCAGAGCGGATTCAACCCGGAACCGGACAGCGAATCACCGTGTGCAGGAATCACACCCAATTAATGCTCCGTAGCCATTTCCAGACTCCGGTATGCCGTCTGACTACTACTCCCTGACTTTGTTCCCGGGCGATCGTCATCAGTTCTTCCGTGGTAAAGCTATAACCAAGTTGCTCAGTAATCTTTAAAAACTCTTCTGGACTAGAAATATGTTCAAACTTATCTCGCAGCGTCTCGTCATAAGCGGCTGCCTCCAGAAATCGATTCGCACTTTCCAGCGACATTCCTGAATCCTCCTTCTGGTATTGCGTATCCCCGACAAGCAAATAATGCCTCTAGGTTATACTGCCCTAAATCTCAGTCACCTATAGCGTTGCTTTATCTAAAAAATTATTCTGATTTTGTAATCGTACATCTACTTTTGATAGAGAAACGCTGATGTCTACTTTACAATACTTGGATTTCAGCCAATACCTCAAATAACACAAAGGGCAGACATTACGGACTGCCCTAGGAAACCTGATTAGCTGATTGTAGCCTCGATCAACGATCATGCCGATCTCAGCCTATATTCCTAGCCATCACACAACGCTGGCGGAATCCCGACAACAGGACAAGGAAACGATCGCCCCAATTGCTGCACTAAGGGATGTTCCGCAGATTCGCAACCGACAATGAGCATCGTGGCAGATTCAGCCTGGACGACACTTTTCAGTTCGGGAATCAAGCTACCAAACCGGAGATGGGTCTTTAGAGAACCCCGCCATTCATCCGCCAGATACCGTGCCCGCCATAAAATGCGATCGGCTTGTTCAAAGGAATCTGCCCAGCAAGAGGAGACATCGGATACCGACGGTTGGCAAGATTCTGACAACTCTGGCGCAATGCTGTTCGATCGCGACTGCACCGCCGCTTGCCCACACGCCACTAGCGGGGCGTTACGCTGCTTCTTGCGGGAAAAGGGTTTGCTTTTCGAGGAAACTGGATGCTTAGCGGATAAGGTAGGGCTGCATGAACTCTGTAAGTCCATGACGTAAATGACTTGTACCGTAACGGCTTTGGATGTGGCTAACCGGGTTTGGTGAGCAATCCAGAGGGTTAAATCCAGGGCAATTTGGCTACGAGGTGAGCCATTGTATGCGACCATCAAGTTCACTGCTTGAGTCGTGTTGGAGCTAGCTGAACTACCTGATGGGGGCACTAACAACATTTGCCGAGTCAGGTCACTACAACCTAGCGCTCCCTCAAGACGCGCAAGCATTGATGTAATGTTCACGGTTGACCTCTCTAAAAAAAGTAGAACACGGACGAGAGGTGGGTCAGGCGACAGAGCAGCAATGACATCGGATGCTGTCAAGGTATTCGACTGAATCTGTCAGGAGACTCCAGACCGCTGCATAAAAGCGTTAGTCTTAGGCACTCCTCCCATTGCCGACGGAGTTAGCTGACGGGCGAAGACTGGAAGGTGTCTCTTTCAGGTATGCTGAAATTAGCCCCAGGAATTTGGTTCCTCCGCTCTTAACCAAGCGTATGATCGAATCCTTCCATCATGGCTTGGTTTCAGATTAGGCTACCCACTTAAATAGACATCATGAGATATAGTTACGAGACAGGTGATCGTTAGCCAGTAATTCAAAAAAATTGCCCTCTAAGACAGAGGCAAAGCTGGTGATTTCAGGGTGTTTATCTATCCTCTAGTTAATATAACCCACTCATTTTGGGTTCCGCATCTGCCTTAAAGTAGTTGTTCATGAAACTTATAACAGTTTTCATAGAAGTAGATTGTCCAAAACCAACAAAATTAGGGAATTGGTACAACTTTCCGGATTTAATCTGAGCCTGAGTGTCAAAAAATTAACATAGTTCAATATAAATTAAGAAGAAAGTTAATTATTGGGCGTGAATCGCGGCGGAAGATCACAGAATAAATATATAGGTAAGGCAGGATGCATGTTTCACTGTGAACGTTCATCACTCCGTCTTCCTTTGCTCTTTACTTTTAAATGTTCGCGTGAGTGCTTCCCTTAAACCGTCAGGGCTTGATCTAAAGCAACTGTTCCCTTTTCAACTGGATGAATTTCAGCTTCAGGCGATCGCAGCGCTGGAAGCCGGTCGATCCGTAGTCGTCTGTGCGCCTACTGGCTCGGGTAAAACCCTGGTGGGTGAGTACGCCATTCATCGTGCTCTGGCTCAGGGACGGCGGGTATTTTACACCACACCCCTGAAAGCCCTATCAAACCAGAAGCTGCGGGACTTTCGGGAATTATTTGGTAGCGACAATGTGGGACTACTTACGGGTGACATTTCCGTCAACCGAGAGGCTCCAATTCTGGTGATGACGACCGAAATCTTCCGGAATATGCTGTACGGCACCCCGATCGGAGAGGTGGGTACATCGCTGGTGGGTGTGCAAGCCGTCGTGTTGGATGAATGCCACTATATGAACGATCGGCAACGCGGCACAGTCTGGGAAGAATCGATTATCTACTGTCCACCGGAGATCCAACTGGTTGCCCTGTCGGCAACGGTTGCCAATAGCGACCAACTGACGGATTGGATTGCCCAGGTACATGGACCTACCGATCGGATTTATTCAGACTTCCGCCCCGTTCCCCTCAGGTTTCATTTCTGCAATCCCAAGGGCTTATTTCCGCTCCTTGATGACAGTGGCAAACGGATGAATCCCCGACTGCGACCTAAAGGTGGCAAAGGCGCAAAACCGGGTGGTAAAGGACGGAGTCCCCGGCAGGAAAGCCCCAACTTAGCCTATGTCCTGACTCAGTTGCAGCAGCGGGATATGCTCCCGGCGATTTATTTCATCTTTAGTCGGCGGGGCTGTGATCAAGCCGTGGCAGAGGTGAGTAATTTGCCGTTGTCTCTAGTCACTGAAGCGGAAGCAGCACAACTGAAACAGCGTGTCGATGAATTTTTAGCGGCAAATCCGGATGCCGGACGGGCTGGTCAAGTCGAACCCTTGTGTCGAGGCATTGCTGCTCACCATGCCGGGATTCTGCCCGCCTGGAAAGGCTTGATTGAAGAACTGTTCCAGATGGGCTTGATCAAAGTCGTGTTTGCCACGGAAACCCTGGCCGCCGGGATTAATATGCCTGCCCGCACCACCATTATTTCCAGCCTCTCGAAGCGCACCGATCTGGGACATCGCTTACTTACCGCCTCCGAGTTCTTGCAAATGGCAGGACGAGCCGGACGGCGGGGGATGGATGTTTTGGGGCATGTGGTGACGGTGCAAACTCCGTTTGAGGGAGCCAGGGAAGCCTCTTATCTCACTACGGTGGGTGCTGATCCCTTAGTCAGCCAATTTACTCCCAGCTATGGTATGGTCTTGAACCTGCTGCAAACCCATAGTCTAGAGGAAGCCAGAAATCTTCTAGAGCGCAGTTTTGGTCAATATCTGGCAACGGATTATCTCCGTCCCCAACAGGAGGCGATCAATACCTTACGGGCGGAACTGGCGCAACTGGAAGCCCAGTTAGATTCAGTGGATTGGAAACTGTTGGCTCAGTATGAAAAGCTGCAAGAGCGCTTGAAGGAAGAACGCCGCCTATTGAAAACCTTGCAGTCCCAGGCGGATGATATGCGGGTGAGCGATCTGGCGATCGCGCTGTCCTTCGCGGTAGCTGGCAGTATGGTCAGCCTGAAAGGTCAATTTGTGCCGGTGCATACACCTCTATCGGCGGTATTAGTCACGAAAACGGCGGGGGCGGGGCAGTTTCCCTATTTAGTCTGTTTAGGGCAGGACAATCGCTGGTATGTGGTGACCGTAGGAGATGTGGTCAGTTTACGGGGGGAAATTCCTCGCTTGGCGGGAGTCGATGATCTGGCTCCCCCCCCAGAAATGCCGTTGAAACCGGGGCAATCTCGCAGTGGCAATGAACAGACCGCCACGATCGCCAGTCAAATTCCGACGCTGTCTTTCCCCGACGATGCCCCAGAAGTCTATGCCCAGATGCAACGGATGCAAGCGGTGGAAGCCCAGATTGCTGCGCATCCCGTTCAACAATGGGGCAACCGCACGACGATCCTAAAACGGCAAAAACGCATTACGGCGATTCAGGAAGAGTTGCGCGATCGTGAGGAAAAACTGGGTCGGAATTTACATCGACGCTGGGATGAATTCCTCAGCCTGATCACTATTCTGCAAAGTTTTGGGTATTTAGATGGCACTGAACCCACCCAGGCTGGTCAAGCGGCTGCCGCCATTCGGGGCGATAACGAACTGTGGTTAGGATTAGCGCTGCTCTCCGGGGAATTGGATACCTTGGAGCCACAGCATTTAGCCGCAACCTGTTTAGCCCTGGTGACGGAGGTATCTCGTCCGGATAGCTGGACGCGGTACAATCTATCGCCTGAAGTTGAGGAGGCGTTAGAAAGCTTGCGGGGAATTCGCCGTCGTCTATTCCAGATCCAACGGCACCAGCAACGTGAGTTGACCCGGACGTACCCCGGACAAACCTTTGAAATGCCTCCCGTTTGGCTGGAATATGAGTTTGTTGGCTTGGCAGAACAATGGGCACTGGGAACCGAGTGGACGGAACTCTGTAGCAATACCAGTTTGGATGAAGGAGATGTTGTGCGAATTCTGCGTCGCACCCTGGACTTTCTATCCCAAATTCCCCATGTCCCTCACCTGCCAGGAAGCCTCAAGCGCCATGCGATCGATGCGATCCGTATGATCGATCGCTTCCCAGTGAGTGGCTTAATTGATTAGTAACAATTACACTAACGACCTGAGCCGCTAGCCGGTCTACCAGGTCCGCTAGAGCTAGCAGGTTGGGCAGGACGAATCGCTCCATTGTAATTAACAACTGTTCTCCAGCCGTTAGGATTGACAGTCACCTGGCTTTCTACCGTTGCCTGAGAAAAACCGGGCGCTAAACAACCGAGAAAAGTAAAGGTGATTGTCCCATCACTGTTCTCGACAAAGGGAGCATTGATCGCTTGACCATGCATGGAGTTTTCAGCTCGATATTTGCCAATGCCACCATTCGCGGCTTCAGCAGCCTGACGAGCATAGTTCTTTGCCCGACTCAAGTTAGGGATAGGGGTTTTGACCGCAGTGGCTCGATTTAACGGTCGCAAGGAGGGGCAAGTTCCCTGAGCGATCGCGGATTGGCTACTCAAGATCACGGGGAGGCTACCGGAAACGAGAGTAACCAGGATGAAGCCATTTAACAGAATTTTGTGCATACAACAACAGTATGGAATGGCTAAGTGTACTAACCTGCATTGTAGGCGGATGTCTAAAAACCATAAAGAGTCGATAAAAATTGTATAAATTGTTACTGTTTTATAACATGCCTGCCTATACTGGAAGGCATGGCGCGGATGATAAACATTAGTCCATCATTGAGTCAAAATCTGATGCTAGAACTCTCTCAGACAACCCCCGTCCTCAAGACTCTGCAAGAAGTCGATCAAGCCGTTCAAACCTATTTGGCAACCGATCTGCAAGAACCAGAATTATTCAACCAATGGCAAGCCATTCGTGAGGCATCGTTGGAGTTGGGAGACACGTTGCCTAACCCCGGTGTGGTGTCTGAGGGCGATCGGGTTGCTGGGGAAGATAGCTACTAAATCCCCTTGCCATTCGTTGGCTGATCGGTTGGGCAGTGCTCTCCCCTCTGCCCCGTCTAAATTACCAGGTGGTTAATTGGGCTGCCTGGTTGAAGTATTGTCGATAAATCCCCCAGGTGACCAGTAATGCGGTAACCAGGGTGGCAAATGCCAACATGAACATAATCAAGATTTGGTAAGCTGTGGCAGTCAAGGGATCAACCCCGCTCAAGAGTTGCCCCGTCATAATGCCTGGTAGCGTTACCAGACCTACCACCATCATGGTGTTAATAGTCGGAATCAGTCCGGCTCGGATTGCGTCGCGGCGATACTGGACGATCGCCTGTTGAGGCGTTGCCCCTAAACTGAGATGGGTTTCAATTTCTAACTGACTAGAATTGAGCGTACTGACGAACCGTTCTCCAGTAATGGCAGCACCATTCATGGCATTGCCTAACACGATTCCGGCGAGGGGGATGATGTAGCGTGGCTCATACCAGGGACTGGGTTGTAGCACGAAAATACTGGTGTAGAGCAGGGTTAATGCCGTACTGATCAGCATGGAACTTCCCACCAATGGCAGCAGATAAGGCACTTTCTTACTAATGCGGTTGCGAGCCACGATCGTCGCGATCGTCAGCATCACACCTAAGATTGCCAGCACCAACCAGGGGTTATTAAAGGCAAAGACGACCGCCAGGACATAGCCCACCACCAACAGTTGCATCACGGTGCGTCCGGTGGCAAGTGCCAGTGTCCATGTCAAGCCCAAGCGCTGCCAAGCCGACAGGGCGATCGCGATCGCCATAAAGCCCAATGCCCAAACCAATTGCAGCAAAGAGTTCATGAATCTGAAACAATTAATATATCGCCCTAGTCTACCGACTTAAGCTCCCCCGATCGATTCCATTTGGGAACAAAATTTGATTTTATTAATGGTTGATCCCGCATGTGGTGTAAGTGAGTGAATAAGATTCCCCCGTTTGACCTGTCTGAACAATTCAAGGTAATTGGTGACGAACTGAATGCTGCCGTACTACAGGTGCTTGCCTCTGGTCACTATATTGGTGGTGCGGTCGTCGAAGGCTTAGAACGCCAACTCGCTGATTACATTGGCACAACCCAGTGTATTGCCTGTAATTCAGGGACAGATGCCCTGTATTTGGCGCTACGAGCTTTAAAGATTGGCGCGGGTGATGAGGTGATCACCACGCCATTTACATTTGTGGCAACGGCTGAGGTGATCAGTGCGGTGGGAGCTACCCCCGTTTTCGTTGATATTGAACCGCAAAGTTTCAATCTCGATCTGGCACAGGTAGAAGCGGCAGTTACCGATCGCACCCGAGCCATTATTCCCGTCCATTTATTTGGTCGTCCTGTCGATATGACCCGGTTGACGACGATCGCCCAAGCCCATCATTTAGCGATCGTGGAGGACTGCGCTCAGGCAACGGGTGCCAGTTGGGCAGGGCAGAAGGTGGGCAGCATTGGTCAGATCGGCTGTTTTAGTTTCTACCCGACCAAAAACCTGGGTGCCTGTGGAGATGGCGGAGCGATTACCACCAATGATCCTGCGATCGCAGACACCATTCGCCGCTTACGCGATCATGGGCGACGGGGAACCTACTACTACGAAGACCTGGGCATGAATAGCCGTCTGGATGCCATGCAAGCCGCGATTCTTCAGGTAAAGCTGCGGTATTTAGATACCTGGAATGCTCAACGCCAAGCGATCGCCGAGCGCTATCAGCACCTCCTCAGCCCGATCGCGGGGATGGCTTTGCCTCAAGAAATTGCAGGTGGACAAAGTGTGTGGAACCAATACACCATTCGGATTCTCAGTGAAGGTTTACCGGCTAACTCGGATACAGAACGCCGCGATCGCATTCGTAGCCAACTTCAGGCAACCGGCGTGAGTTCAATGGTGTACTATCCGCTGCCGCTGCATCTCCAACCTGTCTATGCCCACCTGGGTTATCAACCGGGTCAGCTTCCTGTGGCTGAACAAACGGCTCGGGAAGTGCTTTCCTTACCAATGTTCCCGGAATTGACTCGGGAGCAGCAGGAACAAGTGGTCTACAGCTTGAAAGATTGCCTTTAGGATCGCAGATTAAATAAGATCGACTATTTTGTCCTCTGAAGGGGCGAACGGCCGTATAGCCTTACGCCCCCGTCCGCAAATTAACTGGCGAATTGCTGACTGAAATACTCAATTCCAAAGGTAGAGTGAAAAACGCAGCGGTGTTGAGCTTTCCCATAAGCGATTTTTGTAGAATCTATCTTTTCATGGATTGCGAGATAATCTTCATGTCTTCCACCAACTTGATAACGGATTGTTTGGCATCCGGAACGACATATTGAATGACTTCAGCAGTATATTCAATCATGTAAAAATAATGTAAGCGGTTATTTCAAACAGCGTCAGCAATTGCCAATACACTTGGTGAACAACGTTTAATTTTTTCCTCTGATATAAACTTATAAGGTATTACACTTTACATCCAAGCTTGTTCAGCCTATCTGTTACTTGAAAGATGTATTAGCAAGCTTCTGGCTTCAAAGTAGAGGTGTCATCTGCTAAGGATTGTGGTTCACTAAATCTGCAAACTGTACGGGTGGGTTTAGTAGACCAATCTGCACTCCGCAATAGATTTGGCAGCAAACCCTGCCCCTACCCAATCTCGAACTGATTTGGTTCCCATTCCTCAGCATTGAGTAAAAAATTAGTTGACGGAGAAATCAATCATGGCACTGATGAAGCTAACTGACTACTATCCTAATCACATTAAGGATCTGTTTGATGGACATAAGATCACTAACTTTTCAGTCTATGCAAACGATGCCGATGACAATGAGCAGGATAAAGTGGGTTCAGTAAAAGATATGCTGGTCGATGAACATGATGGACGCTTCCGTTATTTCATCATCGACACTGGTTTTTGGGTATTTGGCAAACAGGTTTTGCTTCCCATTGGCATGGCACGTTTGGACTACGGTAAAGAGCGGCTTTACATCTCTGGCTTGACTAAAGACCAGGTGGAGAATTTACCTGAGTTCACTGACGATTTGAAGATCGACAGTGATTATGAGGAGCGTGTGCGATCGTCGTATCGCCCAATGATTCCACAAGTCAACCAGACACGGCCTGCTGCTGGCTCAGTCTATGACTATCGGCAAGAGCCTTATTTCTACGATCTCAACGATCCAATGTTCCACTCCTATGAACAACGGATGCGCGATCGTAGATCCACACCCACATCCCGTCCATAACATAATCTTGTTTGGTCAACGCTTGTTGTTGCGGGGCAAATAGTCTTTGCCCCCTAATTGCCTGTATTAGCAAGCTTTTGATTCATTTACGTTGGGATGGCTATATTGCCCAATGGATGGTTACAGCACTTGAGAAAAAGCAAAAAAGAATTATGACAGGCTTTCGTTTAGGTTCCATCTTTGGATTTGAAATTCGCCTTGATCTATCGTGGCTGTTAATCTTCTTCCTGATTTTATGGACGTTGACGGCACAGTTATTTCCCTTGAACTATCCAGGGCTTGCGGGCAGCACTTACATTGGGATGGGAGTAGCAGGAACACTGCTGTTTTTTGCCTCCCTGCTGTTGCACGAACTATCGCATTCGTTTGTTGCTAAAGCCAAAGGTATTCCGGTTGAAGGAATTACCTTATTTGCATTTGGTGGCGTTTCGCAGACTCGCATGGAAGCTGAAACTCCCGGTGATGAGTTCCAGATTGCTGGCATCGGACCATTGACGAGCCTGGGACTCGCTGGGTTGTTTGGACTGCTTGCCTCGGTCAGTCAAGGCGCAGCGACAGATGTTGCTAACTGGTTGCAACGGCAGCATGACTTTGGCGATGGGTTGCGCTCCTCCGAGGGCGGCTGAATACTCCCTGAGAGGGTACTATCCGGTCAAGAGAGGATAGAAACGGTAAAACAAGCTTGATCATATTACGTTTGCCGCTTCATTAAGCTTTCCTGCTCAGCATTGATCGCCTTTTTGTAGACGCTAATAAAATGACCTAGAATCAAGTCGCCGGAGTAGTCTACAAATGCCCAGAGTTGTCCGGCATGGGCGAACACTAACTTACCCGTGATAGTCGGAGGAGCCGTGGGAATCCCATCTGCTAGATTGACAATGCGGTAGTGATTAGGAACCAGGTGACTATGAGCCTCAGCAAACTTGACATCTCCTACTCGGGGTCCCGCATAGGTATATAGCCGTAATTGATGCTTAAGTTTTGGCATCCGTATAGCTAAATCCATTGCCGCTAGAGTGGCTAGTGATGCTCCCAAACTATGCCCAGTGATATAAATGGGGCGGGAGTGATCTAGTTCTTCTGCGGCTACCAAAACCTGTTGAGCGATCGTGCCGTAGATAGCGGAAAATCCACGGTGAATATTACCCACAAATTCAAAGGGCGATAAAGCGGTATGGTTAACCTGCTGCACCAATATATTATCAATCCATTCATTAGTACGTTGTGTGCCTCGAAAGGCAATAATGCTATGGTCTGGGGACTGTAAAATGAAGCCCCAATACACAGGATTGAGCCATTTTAAGGTGATAGCTTCTCCACCAATGGCTTTTACCCGATCTTCAACCTGATTCAAATCCTCCCGCAGGCGATCGCGGGGCAAGAGGGCAGTAGCCGTTTCATCGGCAGAAAGTTCCAACTTCCGTGTTGTTGTGGCTTCTTCCGGCCCAATTAAGGTTGCCACCTGGGTGTACTTTGCCATATTAGCTGCAAAGCTGGGTAATGTCGTGATCGAACCGTCATAGTTAGGGACGATCGTGCCTGTGAGATATTGCTCTGTTCCTAAACGAGTGCAACGAATTAATAGTTTCGATATCGTGCGATCGTAGGGAAGCGTTGGTGACACCAATTTTGTGGAGTTTTTGATTGCCTGAATCTGTTGAGCGCTGACTGTATCTCCCATAAACGCTTGTTGGAGATACTGTTCCACATAAGCATGAGATTCACGCGCCAGTTGGGAGAGTTGAGCTTGCGCCAGAGTCAATTCCCGTTGTTTGAGATAGCTGGAAAGTCCAGTCATTGTTGTGCCGATCGCCAACGTTCCCAGCAAAACTCTCCGTCGTTTTAAGCTGCCACCGCCACCGCCAATTTCATTAGCAATGCCAACTGATCTAGAAACTAAGTGTTCATCTTTGATTTCGCTGGCTTTTCCGGTAGCGTAATATTGATTGGTCGCTTGTCCAACAATCCAGGTAAAAGTAGCATAGGCGACAGTGAGTGATAAAATCTTGAGGATAGGGAAGTAAATCGTGATAACAATTATGAAGCTCCAGGTGAGACACGCCATAATTAACGCGCCCAATCCACCGAATAAATTCCCTGCGATCGCTAAAATGTCCTGTCCCTTGGGATAGCCCCATTTGCTACCAATATCGCGCATCATTTTGAAACTAAGGCATCCCAGCAGAATTAGCGATAGGCTGAACAAATTAGGTAAGGGGTTGAGTCCTAAAATAGCCGCAATCAAGGCATATTCAAAGATTACCGTCCGAATTTGACGGTTCGATGATCGCAGCCAAAAGCTGGGCTGATCCGAATCAACTGGGGCAGATATGTTGTCATCCATTGACCGAAGGTGATAAAGGGTGGACTATCTGACGGTGGGTATTGTCGTTCCTAAAATACCCTGTACCCCTCAGGAAACGAATTCCCTTAACCAAAATCTCAACCTTGATTGGAGAGCGACCTTGCTTGTTGCTGAATTTATAGGACTACAGACTATTACCAATCAAAATGAAGGGTGCCCAGTAGTAAGGATGGCTCAGGTCACTGGTGGAACTTTTGGAACTTTGGTTGGGGGTGGAATTAGAGGCTGTGGGCTGAGTGGTGAGTCTACCCTGTAATAGGCTAAGTTGGGCTTGCCGGAGGGCAGCGGCTTTCGTTTGCTTGCCGGTTGCCAACTGCTGATAAAACTGTTGCATTAACAAACTGGTGCTGGTGTCGTTCACACTCCAAAGAGAAGCGATCACCGCCTTAGCCCGATCGCGATCGCCCATGAAAAACGAACTCATTCCACTCACTTCCAGTCCCAGTCTGTCTGTGCCACCTAATCCAGTTTGGCAAGCGGAAAGAACAACTAACTGTACCTCTCTCAAGTCACGTAATGTTTGCACGTCGGGAATGGGATAGGGTGTGCCTGTGCCCAGCAAGAAATAGGAGCTACGGGGATTTTCAGGTTTGAATTCGCCGTGTGTAGCGATGTGAATAATTTTGTGTCCGCGAATGTTATCTTCAAAGGCGGCTTTAGTGAATTGCTGATTCAGAAGAATGTCTCCGGGATAGATGCCTGCGTTGTGAGGTTGTTTGACAATAGCATTCAGTTCAGCTTCGACATTGGGCAGAGGGCTATAGTCTCCGGTTGCTTCCGAAAAACCCAGTGCCAGCACAGGAGTAGACGAAGGGGATAGCTGGGAACTGCTGGTATCGGTGAGGCTGGCAGACAAAATGTTGGAGACCGCGAAGCGCTGAATCAGGTATTGCTTGCCATCAAACAAAGCTGCGATCGGAATATAGTTGGTGGCTCGATCGGGGACAAAGATTAAATGCTGGATGTGGTTGGCAGTGAGTTCTGCTTCCAGTGGTTTGATCAAACAATCGTAAAGGTCTTTGCCGATCGCCTGGAGTTGGGTTTCGTCGTCACGGGTGCTGAGTAGGGCTTGGAATTGGGAAACTTTACTGTAGAGGGCGGTTTCACCGAACGGGCAGACGGCTGTTTTACTCAGAACTCCACCCCTGGCCGCCCAGAGGATTCGAGTTTTGTCGGCTAAGACCAGAGGATAGATCAAGATGGCATTAGAATTGGCAGTTACAACGCGATCGGCACTGCTTTGAAAGTCCTGAGTTGATTGATCAACGTGAGTTAGGCGAGCATCCCGTAGTTGTTGTTTAATTTGCTCAACAAAGGTTTGAAACTCTTTGGATAACGTTTGGTATTGGGTTTTGAGTTCACCGTATTGGGCACAACGTTGTTGTTCGCAGTCGTAGAACTTGCTACCGAAGGCAATCAGGCTGCTGTACTGACCTTTAATCTGGGTTTCCAACGCGGTCAAGCCGACTTCAGCAATCGCGGTAGGGGTACGGGTTCCTTTGGTAAAGTCGTTAAGTTCCTGAATTTTTAAGCGCTCTAAAACCTGCTGGGCTTCGCCGATACGTCCCTGTTCAATCAGTAGATTGGCAAGAATGCGATAACTACCAGCGATCGATTGGGTATAAGATTCCTGTAACTCGCGCGGTAGTTGGCGAATATCAGATCGAATGGTTTCATGCACGTTGACCGATTGTTTGTAGAAAATGATGGCAAGTTCGGGTTGATTTTGGTATACAAATAGATTGCCAATATGACTGAATAGACTACTTTCTCCCTCTCGATCGCCAATCTTTTGCAAAATAGTCAGGGATTGTTGGTAGAAATCAAGTGATTGCTGATAGTGCTGCTGCCGCATATAGGCAGAACCTAAGCCTTGTAGGGTATAGGCTTCCCCGTACACTTCATGAATACGTCTGAAAATTGGCAGGGCTTGTTGATAAAAGTCGATCGCTGTATCTACTTGCTGGAGCGTTAGATAAACATTACCTAACGATTTGAGGGTTTGAGCTTCGCTATAACGATGTTTACCCTGCCGAAATAGGGCTAGAGCTTCCTGGTACAACGCGATCGCTGTTTCAGGTTGTTCATGAGCATAGTAAGTAGCAATGTTATTGAGCGCACTGGCTTGATTCCGGCGATCGCCAAGCTGTTTGAATAAACTCAATGCCTGTTGATGGAACTCCAGAGCTTGTTGGGGTTGTCCCAGGAAACTATACGCATTGCCGAGACCAAATAGGGCGCTAGCTTCGCCGGGTTGGTTGCCTAGTTGTCTAAATCGGTTTAATGCTTGTTGATGTAATGTCACCGCCAAGTTGTATTGACCCAGATAATGGAAGGCATTCCCCAAATAATTGAGGGCAATAGCTTGTCCAGTGGGATTATTCGTTGCTTTAAACAGGGTAAGTGCTTGCTGAAACAGCGCGATCGCGGTCGTCTGTTCGCTGATCCAGTAGTAAGCATACCCAAGACCCATCAAGGCTTTGGCTTGCCCTGCGCGATCGTCAAGTTGCTGGAAAATATCGAGGGCTTGTTGATGCGCCTGAATCGCTGCTTGATATTGGTCAACCGTTGTATAGGCTCTACCTAACGCATTGAACATGAACGCTTGCCCCGCGCGATCGCCTGCCGTTTGCAATGTGACCAATGTCTCTTGGTAGAGGGCAATTTCCTGGCTACTCTCTCCTTGCTCCTGATACGCTTGCCCCAGATTATTCACCACAATGGGCAAAAGTAAAAGATTCTGCGTTGTCTTGGCGAGAGTCAACGCATGTTGATAAAACTCGATCGCGGTTGATGTCTTTCCCAATGCTTGATAAACATTTCCCAGGTTATTCAGTGAGCGTCCTTCTAAGTCACGATCTGCAATCTTTTTCGCGATCGTTAAGGCTTGTTGATACGCCGCGATCGCTTCAGGATACTGCTTCAGTTGAAACAGCACATTGCCCAACTCTTTCCAGGCTTGCCCCTCACCTGCCAGGACATGAATTTCCTGATAAATTTGCAATGCCTGTTGTAGCAATGGTAATCCTGCTTCAGGCGCGAGTTGCTTCCCCTGTTCTAATAGTCGATCGGCTTCTCCCTGACGGTCTGAGGAGGTTTGAGCGGAGGTGGGAAGGTCAAAAATAGGGAGGGTTATCAGGGGAACAGTTGCCGCTAACAAAACGGCTATGGCAACGTTAGCGAGCTTGAGAGCGGGGCGCATACCCTATTCCCTTAGGAAAGAAATATCTACCTATGACTATATCTCTCCTGTCTAGAGATCAACGATAAATCCGCAAAACTGTAACAGACTACAGCATTAGCTGGCAGGCATTCCGTCAGTAACGCTGCACTGGTGTTGGCTCAGACATCACCGTTTGAGACTGTTCGCCGCTCCGATAGGTGACAACTGCTTGTACTCGATCGGCGGTAGGATAACCAACTTGATTGGTCAGGTGAACCATCACTTCAGCATGAGCTAGTGGTGTTAACTGGATAACTGCCGGAAGCGGATGAATGGTATCAGTGGCAAGCTGAAAGGTTTGCCGAATATTTTGGGTGGTTGTCCGAATCTCAATGGATTGGATGACAACAGCTACATCTTGCTTGGTTGGGTTATTGATTTCCAAGCAGACCGTGGCAAAGCCGATCGGACGGTGTGGATTTGGAGCGACTCCATCCAGAGAATGTTTTTCCTCTCGGGCTAACAGGTTGACTCGTTGAATGGCGATCGCAGGAGAATTGGCGGTCATGGTTTCTTTTGCCGCAAGCAGCGGCACAATGGTAGCGGGTGCAACAACGGACGAAAAGTAATAACTCAAGCTAACTGTAATCAGTAATAGCATCATGATTTTGAGCATACAGTGACTCCTGTGCGAAAAGCGGAACACGGGCAGGGAGTGGATCAGCATAGTCTAAAAGGAGGAGGGTAGGGATGATCTTTCCTACCCTTTGATCCTCCGATTGTTTAGTTGCAGCGAAGTTGAGTGGTGATCTTAGAGCAGTTTTCGCCCCCCTATCCCCCCAATTCTGGGGGAAACAGGAGCCAAAGTCTCCCAGAATATAGCCTGACGGCATCCTGGAAAGGGGGCTGACCGACGAATTGACAAGTGTGGTGCATTCATTTGAGAACGGCTGTAAACAGGTCTACCTCTCACTCCGGGCTGGATGACTGTTCAGGATAATGAGTATCCCCAACCACCGACGAAGGTGTTGACCATTTCACTCCAGGTATATTGCCGTGTGTCGCTGGAACCCCACGGGTTGTAGACCGTGAATTGTTGAGTCATTGCATCGTAGTCAGTGATCGTCAGGGCATGACCGCCTGTGCTGAGGTAAATAATTCGACCGTTGTAGAACATATCCACCACGGTGTCTAATCCATCGGCACTGAGCGATCGATACCCACTCGTATTCCGTCCGGTAATGTGGCTAATGGCAGACATTGAGCCACCCTCGATCGCAGGGTAGGAGCTAGTATTGCTGCCCCGTCCTAACCAACCAATTTCATTCAGTTGGGCATAGGCTTTTTCTGCCAACAGTACCCACAACTCATTGTCTGGACTCGAGTACGACAATCCACTATCGCGTCCAGCATAGAGTAAATGACCTGTGACCACATCGACAGGTAGGTAGCGATCGACCGTGATGTAATCCACTTCCGACCCGTTGTAGAAGCGAACGGTGTAGGTGTCATCTCCATTGTCAATGAACATATTTTGAATCACTTCTGGTGATTGACATGCCGTTCCGGCAAGCGATGCCAGGAAGTAACAATCCCCCAAACCACCCTGGTCAATATCGTTATAGCTGATGCCAGTTTGGAAGAGCGCACCGCTGAGATAACGGTATCCCCGGGCATTACCATTGGGATTGGGAGGAACATCGGGGCGATCGTTGCCCAGGAACCACTTACCAATCAACTGTTCCATCTGACTGGATGCCGCCCCACCCGCCAGGTTGCCAATGCCTGACCGAATGTTAGCGTCTGTGGGATTAATCACCCGATTGGACAAAATCCTGACATAATCCGGCATCTGGCTGCTGAAGCCATTAAAGAACATCCGCAGATCCGTGACCTCATCGGTACTGATGCTGCCCTCATCCTCAGTTTCGCGGAACAGTGCCATCATCTCATTGCGACTGAGGTAATTATCTGCCAGATAATCCCGCGCCAGCCCAATTACGCCAAAGTCAGTCAAATGTTGGCTATACCAGTCTCCGATCGATAGGCTGAGGCTGTAATTGGTTTCGCCACTAAATTGATAGATCTGGACAAAATACGTCCCGGCATTCAACGTCTGGCGCAACCCTTCGGAGTGGATCCCGCCCCAGGTGGACGAGTTCAGGATCTCGGTTGGGTCGAGAATGCCGTTGCTGTTGGCATCTTGGATTAGCCGCACATCTGCATCTGCACTCAATCCTGTCATCGTCAGGTCAAAGTTGGTGAGGGCAGCAAGATTGAATTGATAAACGTCGGCGGTGTTGCTGTTGCCAACGGAGCCGGAGAAGCGTCGAGTGCCATTCAGAGCGCCCACC
This sequence comes from Pantanalinema rosaneae CENA516, assembly GCF_050753385.1. Classification (NCBI taxonomy): domain Bacteria; kingdom Bacillati; phylum Cyanobacteriota; class Cyanophyceae; order Leptolyngbyales; family Leptolyngbyaceae; genus Pantanalinema; species Pantanalinema rosaneae. The sequence goes on along the minus strand of NZ_JBLZFZ010000008.1, from coordinate 87,951 downwards.
TGGATTTCGGCAGGTAACAAATTGGAGCTACCCGTTGATAGGCGGAGGCTATAGGCAGTGTCTCCACTATGCTGGTAGACCTGGACAAAGTAATTGCCCGCATCTAGTTGTGCCAGGTTGATCGCTTCATCAGCAGAACTGCTGCGGGTGGAGCTAGCAAGTACCTCATCTAGATCGATCCGTCCATTACTATTGATGTCCCGAATCAGGCGCACATCGGTATCGGCACTTAACCCACTAATGCCGAGATTGAAACTACTGGCGGTTGTCAGGCTGAAACGATAGATATCGGCGGTGTTCGTGCTACTAATCACCCCACTATGGGTTTGGGGGGTACTCAGGTTGCCCAGGTCTACCTCTCTGGGGAGCAGATTGCTGATGCCATTGGTAGAGAGGGTGAGGCGATAGGGCGTGTTACCACTGAACCGATACACCCGGACGTAGTAGGTTCCAGCCGCTAGACCTTCTCGGTTAATTGATTCGTCTCCATTCGAGCCACGATAGGAACCAGCAATGATGGCACCAGATGAACTCAGCAGTTCTACGTCTGCGTCTGCTGCCATGCCGGTTAGTGCCAGATTGAAATCAGAGCTGCCGGATAGGGTAAATCGATAATAGTCGTTCGGATCGGTGCTGCTGACCCGATCGCCTACTACCTGGGTGCCACTGAGAACGCCCAAATTATGAGCACTGCCCGGTGTATTTCCAGGATCAGCCGCTAATCCCTCACCTGCGAGTAATGTTGAAGCTTGGGCAGAACTCGCCCGGATGAATTGGCTGTAGTTGTCGTGACGATCGAAAATGCTTGCGAAATCGGTCAGTGGTTGTGATCTTATTGTCAGAGTTTGCTCTTTAGGGCTGGTTAAGGCAGTTCGGACATAGTCACTGAAAGCCATACAATCTCCTTTGCCCACGGGGCATTGAGCCGTGAAACAACAGCTTTGTATCGCTACTGTTGTTTGCACTGGAGTGAGTTGTGGAATCGTCAAAAATCGATCGCTGGGTTGAAGCGTGGGGAAGGGAATAGGCTAGTTCAGCCTGATTGAGATCGCTGTAGCCGCGTTAATATAGCGATCCTATCTAGACTGTGAAACGGGATTCTGTACAAACCCTGCTTCATACGGCTCTGTGATTTCAAGGATCATTGAGGACGGCTATAGAATAAATAATGGCTGGAACTGAGCTAAGGCAAATGTTCAACCAGCTTGATCAGCAGGGAAATGATTGGAGAGATGTAGCGGATTTAGACGAATTCTTGGCAAAAACAGATCGAGAGAATGCCGTTGACTGAAGCTGCGAGAAGCCGTTAATGTTCTGCGCGGTTTTCAGCAATTTTAGCTACCTACTTCATCTGTTCTTTAAAGAATATTCTTCTACTATGCGAAATTTCACCGAGACTGATTGTGATCTAGATTGGCAAACTCAATGATCTTCATCATCTTTTACAGTGACTGAAGCTCGACTAATGTGTGATCCTGCTTAGTTAATTGGTTGATCCAGCTCACAATAGATATCCCTTAGGGGGATGAAGTCTAATGTATGGATGCGTTTGATCTTGTTCTGTATGCCTGTTACTACCTTGCAGCTGGAACCTTTGTATAGGGTTCAACAAGCACCCAAAAACTATAAAGTCCCTGAAATCAAGCGTTTCAGAGACTCCTAACTTACAAGCTGGTGACAAGACTCGAACTTGCGACCGGCTGATTACAAATCAGCTGTAAATGCTTGATTTACCAGAGCTTTAGGCTTTTTAAGGAATTTTTACACCCAATTTACACCCAAAATCATTCTCTTCATCTCAGCTTCATAATCAAGCTATTCCTGCTCATCTGGTTCGTAGATACGGTTTGCAGGAGTAATTCAAAGAAATTTACTGATCCCGATCCCCTGATCCACAAGCGCTCCTGATTCACTTAAGGAGAGATGGATCAACTATGTCGGATCAAGATCTTAGTGAATCGTTCACCGAATCAGATAATCATCCTGTGCCTAATGTCTTACGAGTGTTAGCGATCGGGAGCCCTCAAACGGTTCGATTATTCGTGATGACGTTGTTCCGCTATGCTATGAAAGTTTTTTCAGAACCTGGCTCAAAAGATTGAGGATCTGATTGGTATCACCTCGTAGGGCTTGAACTTCCTGTTCGATCGCCTCAAGGCGCTCAATCACAGGAGCTTGAGATTCTGAGGAGTATGTCTGCGAGTTTGGTCGTTGCTCGTTCAACTTGGCAACCAAGGCGGCCCAACTAGATACCTTGACGCTAAAATGAGCCTTTGCATCCTTAAGGGTTTTGAACTGCTGCTGAAGGTTTTCAACCGTATAAGGTTCTAACGGATGGGCCTGTGCTTGCTGGTTCAAGTCTTCCTCAACCATCTCGATTACCTCGTCAATGAGGTGATCATGATTTTGGGCAATTTGGGCCGCCGCTCCTAGAATACGAGAAGTCGCTTTAATCTGAACCTCGCTCTCTTGTCTCAGTTGATTAGCAATGTCACGGATGCGATCGCTAAAAGTCGGTTTTCGAGAGGTGTGAAGGGTAGGAACTGAATCGTTACTCATCGGTATAGTTCTCTATTCTGTAAGGATGTCTTTGATTGCCTGCCAGATCCGAGAGATCTTTTGGAGGAAGTTAACTGGGTTATTGGTGGGTTCTCCTTCAACTGAGTCAACTAGGGATTGAATGCGATCCATCCGCTCTGCCAACAGTTCGAGATTATTAATTGCCTCATCCTTCCGGGTAAGGGAGTCACGCAAGAGAACGGTCATTTCCCCAATTTCCTGCTTCAGCCGTTCATTCTCTCGCTTGCGCCGAGTTTCCCACCCTTTAATCCCAGCTTTTGACCGCCGCTCTAACTTCAATTGGGTTTGGGTGTCCTGATATAGCGTCAAATAATGCTGAGTTTCGGCTTGAGCCTGCTCATATTTAATTTGTAATTCGCTGTTTTTATGCTTCTCTTCGGTATAGAGGGTAAGGTATGACTGGGTCTGTACTTGAGCTTCCTGATAGAGAACGAGCGTTGATTGGTACTTCTGTTGTTCTTCCAGGTAAAGCTGGTGAGTCTGTTCTACTTGCTGTTCTGTGTCCTGAACCCGCTGCTGCAATTCGGTTTTCTGTGCCCGTAACGTCATCACGCTGGATCTTAGCTCATGATAAGAAGCTGGCTCAGACTGCTGCGATCGAAGGTTGCGAATCGAGTTATCAAAAGAATCGTCACGCCGATCCGCTCTTCTCATTGGCATCTTACCCCCTCAGGACTTACCTGCTCTACTCTTCAAGGCTAGATTGGTTCAATCTGGCAAGGTGTGACCTGGATCTCGGTTTTGGTGAAGTTTCCAAAAAGTCTTTTAGGTTAGGAAAAATCAATCCGTAGAGAGCGGTCTATGATTCTCCCCGATCCTTCTACTTTTTAGCGGAGGATTGTCCCCGTAGGGGGATGGAGTAAAATGTAGAGCAACGTTTTCCTTTAGTTACATGGCTCCACGAACTCAGGGGGTAGCACGTCGATCGCGCACAAAAGCTCCGGTTCAGTCACTTCCAGTTCCGCAATGGTCAGATCAGGCAGAACTGGTTGGCTTGGTGTTTGAGTTGGTCGCGTTAACAGCAGGGTCGTTACCAGCACAGTATACTGTGGGTCTTCATGCCTGGTTTCTGGATCAAATTCGCCAAATTGATCCGGAGTTATCGGCGTATCTTCATGATGGGGAGTCGGAAAAACCGTTCACGCTATCTGGATTAGAAGGGCCCTTAATTTCGAGTGGGCGAGAAGTGCAGTTACAAGTGGGGCAGACTTACCGTTGGGTGATTACGGCGCTGGAGCGATCGCTGGCTCAGGGATTGCAGCAGTGGTTGAAGGTGTTGCTGCCAGAAGTTGGGTTGAATCGTGCCCCGCTACAAGTTCGGCAGGTAGGGATTCTGTATCCAGCCATGACGTATGAGCAAATCTGGGCAATGGCGGCTAAACAAACGGGATCGATCTGTTTAAGTTTTCTGACTCCCACTAGTTTTCGGCGTAAGGGACATCATTTTCCGTTGCCTTATCCTCGCAATGTGTTCCACAGTTACCTACGGCGCTGGAATGATTTTTCGGGGCAACCGATTGATCAGGATGAGTTTCTTGATTGGGTGGATGATCATGTCATTATCCATCAAGTGCAATTAAACTCTACGAAGGTTGCTGCCGGAAAACGGGGTTCGGTGACGGGGTTTACAGGGGCGATCGAGTTGGGGTTGAACCGGACGGCAAATCAGGAGCCGGAGTTTGTGCAGTTGTTCTATGCGTTGACGCAGTTGGCTCCTTACTGTGGGACGGGGCATAAAACACCGTTTGGCTTGGGGCAAACGCAATTAGGATGGGAGACGACGATCGCACCTCCGGTTACTTCTCCGTTACAAACGGCGTTGGCAGAACGGATTGCGGAGTTGACGGAAATCTTTTTTGCCCAACGTCAGCGATCGGGGGGGGAGCGGGCACAGAAGACGGCGGAAACCTGGGCGACGGTGTTGGCGCGGCGGGAGTTGGGGGAATCGTTGACGACGATCGCGGCGGATTTGGGGATTGGGTATGAGACGGCAAAAACCTATGTGAAGCTGGCGCGACGATCGTTGAAGGATGAGCCATAACTAGGAGCTTATCTGGTGATCGTGATCCCATGCTCTCGGATTGGTTAACTGGCAGTTCAGTTTCCGTCCCCTTGCGGGGATTTAGGAGTTTGCGACAGAGATGATGACGGAAACTATCAGCGCTTATCTCACTTGTTTCAGTCCCCTTGCGGGGATTTAGGAGTTTGCGACGATTGGAGGTAAGACGATTGGAGGTAAGACGATTGGAGGTAAGACGATTGAATCCGCAACTCCATAGTTTCAGTCCCCTTGCGGGGATTTAGGAGTTTGCGACCACATGCAGCAGAAGCCCCCAACCTTGAATTCCTAGTGTTTCAGTCCCCTTGCGGGGATTTAGGAGTTTGCGACCTTGAAAGCTGACCCTGATCATCCTCTTTATTCTGGTTTCAGTCCCCTTGCGGGGATTTAGGAGTTTGCGACAACTAAGAGGAGCAGAAAATCATGACTACTACTACTGTTTCAGTCCCCTTGCGGGGATTTAGGAGTTTGCGACAAATATTGGGTAGTGGGTAATGCCGTCCCAGTATTCGTTTCAGTCCCCTTGCGGGGATTTAGGAGTTTGCGACCCAGCAGTGCGGCAAGTTGTTTGCCGACTATCTTCGGTGTTTCAGTCCCCTTGCGGGGATTTAGGAGTTTGCGACCATAAACGTGAGAACGATAACGGACGTGATTTAGTGTTTCAGTCCCCTTGCGGGGATTTAGGAGTTTGCGACCCCCAAAGGCTTTGCTGTAGAGAACTCATCCCCCGGCTTGTTTCAGTCCCCTTGCGGGGATTTAGGAGTTTGCGACCCCCCCATCAAAACCGTTAATCCTTTTAATCCGCATGGTTTCAGTCCCCTTGCGGGGATTTAGGAGTTTGCGACTGAAGAAATTGAGCCGAGGTTAGACCAATAATGCGTGTTTCAGTCCCCTTGCGGGGATTTAGGAGTTTGCGACATTCCCCGCTCTAAAGAGACGGGGATTGTCAAAAGGTTTCAGTCCCCTTGCGGGGATTTAGGAGTTTGCGACATTCCGTGACCTGGATGCCATGTGTCAGGGCTTAGTTTCAGTCCCCTTGCGGGGATTTAGGAGTTTGCGACCCTGGGGCGGGAGTTCTATCACTACAGGTGCGGCGGTGTTTCAGTCCCCTTGCGGGGATTTAGGAGTTTGCGACTTGCACGCCTGATGAGCGACCATCACTTCCGGGTGGATGTTTCAGTCCCCTTGCGGGGATTTAGGAGTTTGCGACTCAAGACGATTCAGTATTTCTATTGGGGTCAGACAGAGTTTCAGTCCCCTTGCGGGGATTTAGGAGTTTGCGACTGAGGATGGTCAGACTGTTCTGACCGCCTATGTCAGAGTTTCAGTCCCCTTGCGGGGATTTAGGAGTTTGCGACCATTCCGCCGGAACGCAAACAAGCTGACCAAGCACGTTTCAGTCCCCTTGCGGGGATTTAGGAGTTTGCGACTAAAGGCATCCTGCATAGTTATCCATTCTTTAGCCTGTTTCAGTCCCCTTGCGGGGATTTAGGAGTTTGCGACCCCCAGAGAAGTAGGGGAGCCGCTCTGGTTGAGCAAGCAGTTTCAGTCCCCTTGCGGGGATTTAGGAGTTTGCGACGAACAAACCATCATCTTGTCCTCAATCATTGATTTGTTTCAGTCCCCTTGCGGGGATTTAGGAGTTTGCGACTCTGCAAACCAGACTCACTCAGCAATTTATGCTAGGGTTTCAGTCCCCTTGCGGGGATTTAGGAGTTTGCGACTCAGTTGGGATTCGTTCATCGCATCAGAACGCCTAGGTTTCAGTCCCCTTGCGGGGATTTAGGAGTTTGCGACCCTCAGAGGGCGGAGAGACACCCTGCGAGAAGATGTTTCAGTCCCCTTGCGGGGATTTAGGAGTTTGCGACTCGATGTGGCATGAGGAACAATCACTAGATGACAAGTTTCAGTCCCCTTGCGGGGATTTAGGAGTTTGCGACTCAAATGCCTTTGTAGCCAGGTCATTAACCTTGAATGGTTTCAGTCCCCTTGCGGGGATTTAGGAGTTTGCGACACTAAATTCTTGAATCCTGCCGTCCATTTCAGTTGTTTCAGTCCCCTTGCGGGGATTTAGGAGTTTGCGACTGTTCCCTTGGGCTTGCGTAATGCACAGTCAAGGTAAGTTTCAGTCCCCTTGCGGGGATTTAGGAGTTTGCGACGCCTGTATCGTCTCCAGATGGGCGTGAGGTCATCCGTTTCAGTCCCCTTGCGGGGATTTAGGAGTTTGCGACTGTGGAGCTGGCTGACAGCCTCTTGAACTTTTTCAGAGTAAAATCGTTTCAGTCCCCTTGCGGGGATTTAGGAGTTTGCGACTATAGTTAGGACTGACCCACCTCCGGGACTCCCTACGGTTTCAGTCCCCTTGCGGGGATTTAGGAGTTTGCGACCGCACTAATGCTCTGCGGTTAGAGCCAGCGAGTGTGTTTCAGTCCCCTTGCGGGGATTTAGGAGTTTGCGACGGATGGAATCTATTTAGAAGAAACAGACATTTTCGATGTTTCAGTCCCCTTGCGGGGATTTAGGAGTTTGCGACTCGAAATTTGGCAAGGGCGATCGCCAGAATGCCCGGAGTTTCAGTCCCCTTGCGGGGATTTAGGAGTTTGCGACCCTTAGCCGCGCTGATTGTCGAATATAGAGAGCAGGGGTTTCAGTCCCCTTGCGGGGATTTAGGAGTTTGCGACTCAAAATTCAAATTCAACCTAAAACCATCATGAGCAAGTTTCAGTCCCCTTGCGGGGATTTAGGAGTTTGCGACTTTCAAAATCAATCCTGCAACCCTTTCTGGAACTATTGGTTTCAGTCCCCTTGCGGGGATTTAGGAGTTTGCGACCCCACAGGTAACGGATCAGAATGACGGGTTTACTCACACTGTTTCAGTCCCCTTGCGGGGATTTAGGAGTTTGCGACCTACGAGTATCGGAACCGAAAGACTGATGGAGTGGTTTCAGTCCCCTTGCGGGGATTTAGGAGTTTGCGACACTCTCCTAGAAGACGGTAGAGTCCGGATCAGCCGTGTTTCAGTCCCCTTGCGGGGATTTAGGAGTTTGCGACACCCAGAACTTAAAGAGCTAATTCAGCTCATTGAAGGTTTCAGTCCCCTTGCGGGGATTTAGGAGTTTGCGACTTTCTAAAGAGGAGGTAGTCGCTTCCTTTAGGGGACGGTTTCAGTCCCCTTGCGGGGATTTAGGAGTTTGCGACGCAGTATGGCAACCCGTTAAAGCAGAGTTGAGCAGTGGTTTCAGTCCCCTTGCGGGGATTTAGGAGTTTGCGACTGCCCAGGATCGACTCGCGATCGCAGCTGCCGATGAGTTTCAGTCCCCTTGCGGGGATTTAGGAGTTTGCGACAAGGCTGGCTGGGAAATAAATGGGCAGGCTTATCGTCAGTTGTTTCAGTCCCCTTGCGGGGATTTAGGAGTTTGCGACCCAACTTTCCGATAAACTTGAGCCATTTCGAGCAGGTTTCAGTCCCCTTGCGGGGATTTAGGAGTTTGCGACCTTCTCTGGAATGTTCCACTTGATATGTTTCCAGATGTTTCAGTCCCCTTGCGGGGATTTAGGAGTTTGCGACGTATCTTTGTTGAAATTAATAGAAGCCATTTGGTTTGTTTCAGTCCCCTTGCGGGGATTTAGGAGTTTGCGACTCCAGATTCCTGAAAGTCTAGGGACACCTCAGCATGTTTCAGTCCCCTTGCGGGGATTTAGGAGTTTGCGACAGCCCAGCATTTGTGGATTTGGGATGAACTGGCAGGGTTTCAGTCCCCTTGCGGGGATTTAGGAGTTTGCGACCTGTTGTTGTGGATGAAGTGGCATGAAAAAAGACACTGGTTTCAGTCCCCTTGCGGGGATTTAGGAGTTTGCGACCTAAAACTGTATCAAACCACAGTTGAAACCAGTGATAAGTTTCAGTCCCCTTGCGGGGATTTAGGAGTTTGCGACATGCCCTAGTCCTGGGACAAAGAAGCTCAGTCGAATGTTTCAGTCCCCTTGCGGGGATTTAGGAGTTTGCGACACAGACAGAAAGTTGGGTAAGGCAATATCCAGGCAAGTTTCAGTCCCCTTGCGGGGATTTAGGAGTTTGCGACTCCGGCTTGGGAATCGCTCATACTGTAAGGCTTTCAGAACCGATTTTGGCAAACCTGACTAAAAAGTCCATTACAGCCTGAACCTAGTTGAGAAATTTTACTCAAGTTCAGTTACTGAAACTGATGAAACTATTGAGTTGTCAAGGTTCTGGGCATTTTGGCAAACCCCCTAGGGTTTTCGCCCCCACTTCGATTTGCCAGAAATTGCTGGACTAGCTTAATCATAAACAGAGAATTAGCGATTGTCGAGAGAGCCATTTCCACTTTTGGAATACCCCTCTTCAACCCATAGGGCATACTGGGAACAATTGAAGCCAGAGAAAACCCAGCTTCTCACCTGTTCTTCTTCATTTATTACTGCTTCCATGTCTCTCCGTCTGCACCTCAGTCATCACCAAACCCGCCAAGGTTTGCTCTATCAACAGATCAAGATCAAACTAACGCAACCCGATCGCATCATTGATCCGCAAGATTTAGTCAATCTGGAACTGCCTCCTGGTATCGACACAACTAAAGGAGTCATTATTTCCGGTCGTGCCCCCATTTGGCTGTATAGCTATTTGGTGCATGAATGCCATCCAACCGCCTGGGTTGCCTGCTTTGACCCCCGCCTAGGAGCGATCGTCGTGTCCACCCATTCCCGCCAAACCACAATTGGTCAGGTGATTCCGATCGCTGATTTGTGGGAAGCCGCCCCCGCGATCGCTCGGCGTTCAGATGCCGCCCTGTGTCCAGCCTTAATGGTCGTCGGTCCTCCCGACAGTGGCAAAAGTGTGTTCTCCTATGCTGTCTTTCAAGCATTACTGCCTGAGTCACCCGACGTTTATCTTCAACGCGCCAATTGGGATGGTGAAGGCAATTATGTTTTGGAACTGCCTGACCATGACGATCCAGAGGAATTCAAAGCCACAAATAAAGGTCAACTGACCGATCGCTTCTTCCCCTACCATGCCCAGTCAATCCTCAACCTGCGGCGGCAAAAGTCTTTAGTCATCGTCGATGTTGGTGGCAAAGTCCAACCCGAAAAATTACCCCTATTAGAAGCCTGTAGTCACTACCTGATTATTAGCTCCCAGCCAGAAACCATCACCTCCTGGCATGAGTTTTGCCATGCCCGAGGTAACTTAACCCCCATCTCGGTGATTCACAGTGTCTTGCATGAGTGTGAAATCTTTCATCAAGGGGAACCCTATCTAGAGATGACCTGTGGAGCCTGGAACCGCGAACACCCGCGATCGCTCCCCCGCCCGGTGCTGGAACGTGTTCGGGCGCTACTACTGCAACGGGAGCCTGCATGAGCCGACCCGCTTACCAAGTTAACCACCTCTTCTTACTCATGGGCGAGAATCCCTTACCCAACGCTGTCGCTGCTATGACTCTACTGCAACCAGGTGGAACGCCTTACCTGGTTCATACCACTCATACTCGACTTCAAGCCGAGCGATTAGCCTCTGTCCTCCGAACCGTACCTACCCTCCAAACTCCTCGCTATGTAAATTTAGGCGAGCACCAGGCAGAAGCCTCAGTAATCCGCCAACAGATTCAAACGATCGCGGCAACGCTGTCCGGCACAGTCGGCATGAACTATACAGGTGGGACAAAAGTGATGTCTGTCCACGCTTACCGAGCTTTGGCACACAGCCATCCCAATGCCATCTTCAGTTACCTGGACTCCAATACCCTAGAAATGGTTCTAGACAACGACGATGGAGCCAGCAGTCACTTCAAAGTTACCTTACCTCTTACTCTCAAGCAATTGTTTCAGCTTCATGGGCTAGCCTGGAACAGTCACCAACCCCCGATCGTTCATCCTATTCAAACGGCTGTAGCTATTCAATTTGCTCATCTCCATCGCTTTGCTGATTGGGCAAAAGTATGGCGTAGTTGGTGCAATAGTGAATTGCGGCGGCTGGCAAAAACTCCCTTCTTCCATTGGAAACCAGAAGCAGAATTAGCTCAACTTCCAGCCCTCAGCTTACAAGGATTAATTGATCCATTTAAACAAGTTCTGCAACAACATCTGGGAGCCGAAAGCAATACATTGTCCCTTGCTACTGCCCAAAAACATGGTTTCCAACGCTTGAGCCAAATCTGTGAATGGCTAGATGGAGTATGGCTGGAACATTACGTTCTACACCAAATTCAGCAGATTGCTGCCGCTGCCGAAATTCACGAAGTTCGCCTCGGCTTCCGAATGCATGATGCCAGAGCAGCTACACCTCCTTGGGACAAATTTGAATTTGATGTGGCATTTATGCGGCACTATCAATTGTTTGCCCTCTCCTGCACCACTACTGATCGCCGATCTCTCTGTAAGCAGAAACTCATCGAGGCTAACCTCCGAGCCCGACAGCTCGGTGGTGCAGAAGCCCGGGTTGGGTTGGTTTGTTGTCACGATCGCCCAGATTCTCTCCGCTCTGAGTTAGAAGTCGCCACTCGCAATCGCAAAATTGCCGTTTTCGGTCGGCAAGACTTACAACACTTAGGTCAAAAAATTGTCAATTGGGTTCAGCAGAATGGTTAATCAACAAGATAACACCTTGAAGTTAACAGATATTTCGATCGGAATTGCCTGGTGTCTTGCCTGGGGCAACGATCGCCAACCACAATTTCCCCTGTCTACCCTGCAACAGATGCGTCAGGCATTACAGGCTGGCAAGTTAGATGAAGTGCCCAAAGAGGTGCGATCGCTGGTTGAGCAAGTCCGGCAACTGGATCAGTTAGATTTTCCCGATCAATTAGAGGCTTTGAAAGATAAGTTCTCTGAACTCTGGAACCAAACAACCGAGATTGGCTTGGTTTACGGTGGTGCTACCAAGATCAAAGGATATGTGTTTGAAGCCGCAAAACTACCGGATATTAGAGGTGCTTCGGCGTTACTCGATCGTATTAACTTAATTGACTTACCTGCTTACTTCGGTAAAGCACCTGAGTCAGAGACATTCAACGATCATTATCAAACTGTACAACAATGGCTCACTCAACACTTCCCTGGTGAAGATGATATTGCCAACCTCACACATGCCTTGATTCCCGAACTAATTATTTATTCGACGGGGGGGAACATCCTCACATTCTGCCCTACCGCTTATGTAGATGATTTAGCCAATGCGATCGAGAAACGCTATACCTGGGAAACTTTAACGGCTAACTCCTGTGCGGTGGGCGATCGCTTTCGCTTGCTAGAACTCCGACTAGGACTGCTTAAGGATTCGATTGAGCATACTAAATGGCTGGATTGGTATAGTCAAAACGCAAATCATGATCTGGTTAAAGCCTATTTTGGCAACCCAGATGATCAGCCAAAGTTAAGTGCTAAAGAACGATTTAAACAGCGTAAGAATTTTAATGAATTAGTCACAAAACTTGCAGGGCAATTTAACCAGCGTCGGAGTGGAAATGATCTACCTAATCGTCCCAGTCGGCGTTACCCAGTCATGTTTGAAACCCATCCCTATTTACGGCGGGATAGCAGCGATCGCCGCAGTGCCATTGGTCAGGCTACTCGGCTTCCGGGTGAACCCTGGTTTTCTGAACCGGTAGCCCGTAAACGCATTGCTGGACAGAGAGCCAAACGCGAACGAGAACAACGGTGGTACGAGGAGTTCAGGCAAGCTCAAGAGATTGAGTGGATGCCTGGGGAGTTTGAAAGCTGGGTCAGAAAATTCGAGAAGTTTTTGGAGAAGGAGAACCTAACAGCCACATACAATCCTGATAACCGACCCTTAGAGGAATCACATAAGGAAGCGCGATCGCTGAGAGAAATTGGGGATGTGAGTACACCGAAAGGGTTTGTTGCCTATATCTATGCCGATGGCAACAATATGGGGGGGTATATCCAGAAGCAGATCAAGACGGCTGAGGAGTACCAACGATTTAGTGAACACGTTACTCAAGCAACTGAGCAGGCTGTTTACTATGCTTTATTTGAACATCTTCGTCCCCGACAAATTCGACAGCTGAATGATCCGGAGAGTCAAGATCGGAATGATAAGTGGATCTATCCATTTGAGATTATTACGGTGGGGGGAGATGATGTGTTGTTAGTCGTTCCTGCGGACAAGGCATTGCAGGTCGCAAAGACGATCGGGGAAAATTTTGAAGATATTCTCCTTAACTTTGATGATAACTACTGCGTTCAAGATTCTTCTAAGTTACACCAGTCATGTAAATGCCACCGTTATCGAGTTGAACCAATTCATCCATCACAATGTCAATTAAGTATGTCTACAGGTGTATTAATCACCGCAGAGGATACTCCAATCTACTATGCCCAGCGACTTGCAGAACAACTCCTAAAATCAGCAAAAAAATACGCCAAACAATTGAAACAGGACGATCACTATCATTACGCCGGTGGAACGGTTGATTTTCTGGTCATGAAATCAGTCACGATGCTTTCATCCAGTATTGAGACGTTTCGGACTCAGGGATTGACCAAATCTCATCCAGGAAAACCAACCCTGAAACTGTACGCTGCCCCTTATACACTGCATGACTTAGGCGGTTTACTGAACACCGTACAGGTGCTTAAAGATGTGGACTTTCCGCGATCGCAACTGTACCAGCTTCGTAGCCTGTTAGAGCAAGGGAAACATACCGCCATGCTCAATTACCGTTACTTTCGGGTCAGGCTGACACGTGGGCAGCAAGATTTACGAACCTACTTTGAGGAAGCCTGGTGTAAACCGAAAGATTCAGCCAACACAGGCAACTTGGCTCCCTGGATGACGGTGGAATCTGAAAATGCTGAACAATCAGTAACTTACGAAACCCTGTGGCGGGAGTTGGTAGACTTATATCCCTTTGTCGAAAAAGCAGCTACTCCAAAAGCCACATCGTCAACTAATCAGGAGGTGGAAGTATGATTCGGTTGCAAGACCTACCACTCAACCCGATTACTTCCTATCAGTTAACTGCCGTAATTAACTCGGCTCTCTGTGTGGGAGCGGGTGGCTCCTCCGGTTCTTTGGCAGATAAACCAATTATTCGGACAGCGAAGAATGAACTTGTCATCCCTGCCTCTCAGTTAAAAGGTCGGCTCCGCCATGAGTGTGAAAAGTTGGCTAGGGGGTTAGGGTGGTCAATCTGCAATTCCCCCAACCCACAAACTATGTGTCCCCAACGGACAGGATTGTCTGAACAGGAGAAACATCGGTTTCATCGAAATGCCTATTGGATCACGGCAAACCAACAGCACCATTGTTTGATTTGCCAGATTTTTGGTAATCCGGTTTTGCCGTCTAAAGTGCTATTTGATGATTTAATTTGCACTCAAGATCCAGACAGTGTAGCAGAAGTGCTGCGCCCTGGAGTGACACTGAACCGGATGCGACGGACAGCCGAAAACCAAAAATTGTTTTTTCTAGAAACGTCACCCGCGAATGCTCAGTTACCTTTTGTCGGACATATCCATGTGCCAACTGATTTTCCTGAATGGGCTAAGGCATTGATGCTAGCAGGTCTGAAGCATATTCATGCCCTGGGCGGAAGTAAATCGGCGGGTTTAGGTTGGTTGCACTGGGACGATTGTTCGGATTGGCAGATTGATCCGTCTGCCTGGGAATTCCTGGCACAAGGGGCAGCACAATGAAGCAAATTCAATTGACAATTACGGCGGAGTCACCTCTAGCGATTGGACGACGCAAACCGGACGGATCGGTGAGTGAAGCGGAAGGCTACATTCCAGGGACGGTAATTCGAGGCGCGATCGCGGCTCAGATTCTGCAACAAGCAAATCCTGAAGCTAATGATCTAACTGAAAATGGGGGTGATTTTCAGGCATTGTTTCTGAGTGAAGCAGCGGCTATTTTTCGGAATGCCTACCCTTGTCTGACAACAATTAACGATAAACCGACGATTCAATCGGATGTCAGGGTTTTACCCACAACAGCAGTTAGCTCCAAAACCGATCCGGGGTTTAAACCAAAAGGGAATGGTGTGTTTGATACCCTCCTCGATCGCTTTTGTGCCAGTGCTTGTGGTCATCTTTACGATCCGAACTGTCCCAAAGATGCTGGGCGGGTTGAACCCTATTCTGGCTTCTACAGCCAGTCAGGCAATACCTATTTCAGCCACTCAGTCGATCGCAAGCTTTTAACCAGAGTGGGAATTAACCGCAGACGGGCAACGGCTGAAGAACAGGTATTGTATAGCATTGAAGTCCTCACTGAAGCTCAAGGTAAGGATAAGCATCCAGCCACTTATCACAGTGCAATCCTGATTCAGAACGATGCTTTAGCTAAACTGCTGGAGCAATATATTAACCAGCATTCGTTTCGTCTGGGTGGTTCCGCTTCTAGAGGTCTGGGAAAAGTCAAAATTCAGGCGAGAACTGAAGATGCGAAGCACTCAGTCAAAGAGCGGGTGAGCGCATTCAATAGTGCCCTCAAAGATCGATGGCAAAAGTGGAGCGTCTTTGGTGATTCTCAAAATCATGACGTTCGCGATCGCACTTTTTTTACCTTGAATCTCCAATCAGATGCAATCCTCAGCGAGAACTGGCAGCGAACTACCGTGCTTTCCCCAGAGATGTTATGTGAGTTGTGCGAAGTCGATGATCCAAACCTTCAACTCGAAGTTGCCTACACCAGTTATGACTATCGTTCTGGTTGGAATGCCGCCTGGGGGCTGATGAAAGATACAGAGTTAGTCACTAATTCCGGTGGGTTATACCTGTTCAGTACACAGGATCAAGCTCTCTGGCTACCTGCATTACAAGCTTTAGAGCTACGAGGTATTGGCGATCGTACCACCGAAGGATTTGGACAAATCCGAGTTTGTGATGAGTTTCATTTAGTTTTCCGGGAGCAAGCAGTATGACTCAAGAATTCAACTCAGAAATTGAACTTAAGATTCAAAAGGGTATCCGTCAAGCCGAAGATTCCCTAGTTATTTTGATTCAAGATGCTTTGGATACAAAAACCTCCTACGGTGATTTGCAAGAATCTCAATTCCGTAATTTAGTTCGAGTTTCCGATACAACTGAAAGCCCGGAGGTAGTCAAAAATTTTCTTCGCTATCAAGTAGGTCGTGATAAAAAATGGGGAAGAGGCAGAAACTCGCTTGCGGAAAAAATTATTTTACACATTGGTCAGAAAAGTAAAGAGCCAGAGCAAAAGGGCAAGATTTTACCTTTAGCAGAAAAGATAGCTGAAGATGCAGGCACAAAAGATGTAGATCGAATTTGGATTGAACTTATTCGCCGTTATTTAGGGTACGGCGCTCGTTATCTCAAATATCTCAACGATGGGCAGAATTAAGGTTTGAGGAATTCAAAAATGCAAAAAATTGTACTCTCAACTGTTGGAACGAGCCTCCTCACACAACAAATCGATCGTGGTAATCCAGACGAAAAAGATTGGTATCCTAAGCTCCGAGACTCTGCCAATCTTAGGCTAGAGGAAACTCCTGAGGAGATTAGAGATATTATTGCTACTCTTCAAGCAAGAGCTATTCATAAATTAGAGAAAGGCTCCATCAAGCAAATTCGGGCAGCCAGTGCAGAACTTAATGGCATTTATGGAATCTATGATGAACGGTTAGAGCAAGGTAAGACAGATATGCATTGGCTAATTTCAACAGATACTGCTCAAGGCATAGCAACTGCATCAATTGTCCAAGAGTTTCTAACAAACCACCGGATCACCACCCAAACTTTTACGCCATCAGGACTTTCAACATCCAGCACTCAAGCATTTACAGAAGGAATAGATGAGTTATTATCTTGGCTTGACTCAGCTATTAAAGGCTATGACCATACATGTTTCAACTTGGTTGGCGGTTTTAAAGCCTTACAAGGGTATTTAAACACAATTGGCATGTTTTACGCAAATGAACTTGTCTATATATTTGAAGGTGCTAATTCAGAAGTCATCAAAATTCCACGCCTGCCTATAGTAATCAATAGCAATATATTTCAAGACTATGTGGCTTCATTTGCTCTCATGGCGGCTGGTGCATGGTTGCCTATATCAGAAGATCTCAAAAAACTTCCTGAATCACTATTTCTTTTTGCCGAAAATGAGTGTGCCTTGTCTAACTGGGGACGCTTGACATGGAATCAGGTTAAGACAGGTTTTCTCTCAAATGATCTCTTGCCCTTACCAAGGCTTCAATATCAGAAATCTTTTCACAAGGACTATGAAAATATTAGCGATATCAGTCAACGAGTGAAGCTTCAAGAAGTTCTGGCAAAAGTATCCTATCTTTTTAGCAAATCGAACGGTGATACAGGAGCCTTAAAAGATGATGCAGGAGTTCTGTATGAGGTGTATACCAACAAAAATGGCATTGCTCATTTTCGAGTTACGCAAGGTATCAGAGTGAGTTGTGTAGCTGAAGATGGGCAGTTAGTTTTAAGGCGCTACGGAACTGAACCTGAAGTCAATAGAAATCCCTAGACCAGGAGCAATTTATGTTTGATATTTTTAGAAGTCGATTAGAACTCAAAGGTACATTAACTACCGTAACAGCATTACGAATTTCTCAAGGACGATCGACAGAGCCGATCGGGTCAGATTTACCTGTTGTGAAAGATGCTCTGGGCAGACCCCTGATTCCTGGTTCCAGTTTCAAGGGAGCATTGCGATCGCGACTAGAAAGTTTTCTCCGTGGCATTGATCCGTCGTTTGCAGACGATCCCAGTAGCCTCACTAGTCCTGATTCTATGAATGCAATTAAAGCTTTGAAAGAACGGTATGAGGATGATGCGGTTCTAACACAGGAGATATTGAAGCAGACCGATTTTGCGTCTCGCCTCTTTGGTTCTCCCTGGGTTGCCAGCAAGTTCCAGGTGCGGGATTTGACAGTGCAACCAGAAGCTTGGTTTGGTCAATATCAAGAACGGGATGGCGTTTCCATCGATCGTGACACTGAAACCGCATCTGATGGTAAGCTCTATGATTTTCAAGTGGTGCCCGCTGGAACACCTTTTGAGTTTCAGGCAGTCGTTGAAAACGCTGAAGATTGGGAATTAGGACTGTTGATGATTGGCTTACACCAGTTCGAGACAGAACAAATTCCTTTGGGTGGCGGACGATCGCGCGGTTTGGGTGTGGTGCGATTAGAGATTGACCAAATGGGGTGGTTTGACTACCCGGAAGACCAACCAAATCAGCTTTTGGAGTATTTGCAACGGTTGCTTAACAACCAGAAAGACCATTACTTATGTTCTCCAGAACGAATGACGGCTCTCAAACAAGATTGGACAGAAGCTCTGATTACCCACCTTCGGACTCCAACGACTGACACCACCACTTCAGCCACACTGTAAGAGGATCGCTATGCACAAACGCTTTGTCAATCACTGTACGATCGATCTCGCGCTAGAACCCTGTGGACCAATTTTGATCAAATCAGGCAAGGAAGGAGCTGATCCTACCAAGCCAGATATGGAATTTGTGGAAACCTACCACCAGGGAGGACGCTCTATCTACCTACCTGGAAGTTCTCTCAAAGGAGCGATTCGTGCCCATGCGGAGCGGATTGTGAGAACTGTAGGTAGTGACCAATTTAACTCAAAGCAACCCAATCTACCTTGGGCAACTGATCCGCTCGATCGCAAAAGCTATGAGAAGCTAGAGAAGGTTGAAGACCCAAAAGCAATTTATCGTCAGTCCTCCTTCACCGATCAAATGTTTGGCAGTATCCATATTGCCAGCCGCATTCGGATTGAAGATGCTTACCCCAGCGATCGCGCTGCACTTAAAATCGAGGAGCGGAATGGGGTTGCGATCGATCGGGTATTTGGATCCGTCGCTGTTGGGCCCTTCAATTATCAGGTTTGTACGGCGGGTGAATTCAGAACCAGAATTCACTTGAAAAACTTTTCCCTGGCGCAACTGGGATTAATTGGCTTGGTGTTGCGTGACCTGGATGATGGGTGGTTTGGACTGGGGTTTGCCAAGTCTCGCGGAATGGGTCTGGTGACTGTAAAACTCAATGCGGCTGTCGTGCAATATCCAGGCTGTGTGTTAGCTGAACCCAATAAAATCTCCGCGTTAGGGAGTTCTAAACAGTGGGATGACACAACTTTATTGGGAGCCGGAGAATTTTTGGAACCAGAGGAACGGCAACGGTACGGTTTTCCTGATCACGATCGACAGCAGACACCTGTTAAGGCTCAGTTAATGGCTCTGGGATTTGGAGTCCAACTGGAATGGCAAGCAGGAACAGTGAACGACCTGTTTGAGCGATCGGTCAAAGCTTGGAGCCAGCTTTTGGGGGTAGCCGCATGACCGTATTCGTTGGCTATCGACAACAATTGTCCTCCGAAGAACTGAGTAAGGTATTAGAGGACTACAAAAATCACAATAGTCGCTACTTTTTACGGTGGGTTCATCAGGTGAGTGGTATTGTCTCAGAATTGCCAGAACCCCTGAGTCCCGAAGGTCAAATGTTTGACGACAAGCGAGAACTACGCTGGAAAAAACACAGTAAAGGATTTGAGCTTCTGTTACTGAGTACCACTGGTGCCGACGATCGCTTTACGTCGATTGGAACAGCATGGGAATGTCAGAACCGGGATGCCCAGATTTATCCACCGACTGAAACCCGCTTCCCTACAGGCATTGACCATCGTGGTGTCAATGTTGGTCAACGCTACTTTTTAGATGCACACACCGCAACGGTTCATTTTGTTGCTCTTACAGTTCAGGCACAGCAATGACATCCAACAGACCGATTCGACGCAACCCTTCACCCAATCAGCTATCTCCCGAAAAACCCTATAAGCTGATCCCCTTTCCGACTCAACCACCAACCTTGAAGCATCCAGTCGGGCACGATCGCTACCGTTCTAACTGTTTACATGGTTCGATCGAACTTACCCTTAACGTGAGAACCGCCCTGCATGTATCGACTGGCATTGTCGCAATGGGTAGCGATGTGAGTAGCCGTGTCCCTCTAGTGAAAACAATGGCAAAAGGAACTTCGCAACAACTGACTATTCCAGGGAGTTCCTTGAAAGGTGTGGTTCGCTCAATTTACGAAGCGATTACAAATAGCACTTTGCCAGTTGTAACTAACTCCTATAAAAAGAATATGCCACCAGAACGATTGCTTCGCAATAAAAAGGAATTATGCCCAGCTAGCCTTGTTTTTGGCGCATTGGATTGGCAGGGTTTAATCCATTTTACCGATGCCAAATGTGAGAGAACTGAGTCGGTAGTTGGCTTCATGCCCTCTCTCTACCGTCCTCGTCCAGATCAACGTAGAGATTACTTTCAACATGGCAAGGCGGCTGGCAGAAAGTTTTATTACCATGCCGTTAAAGCAGTAGATGGGGGCGATCGTGGGATTCCTGTCCAGCAGGCAGGCACAGAATATTGCTTTACCACCCATCTGCAATTTATGAATTTAAGTCAGGCAGAATTGGGTACATTGCTCATTGCACTTGGGCAGGATAGTCAGTATCCCTTTGCCTTAAAGGTTGGCGGTGGTAAGCCGGTTGGCATGGGCACAATGACGGTTGAAGTCACCGCGATCGAGCAGGCTCAAAACCTCCGCGATCGCTATACCCGCTACACCCCACCAGATTCCAATCAATTAACAGGAGAGAAACTACAGCAATTTATGCAGCAAGCCATACAAGCTGCCCATAAAAACTTGATCCTGGAACCACAGCTACAGCAATTGGCAGAAGTCTTGAAATTTCCGACCGATCGCACTGCACCGGAGGGTATGTACTAATGCAAGCAACGGCAGCATTAACCGAAGTTCAGTGGCAGGTTGCAGATGCGATCGCTCAATCCTTGGTGCGGGATGGTACAGATGTAAATGAATTCAAGAAAATCATTAGTTATTTACGTGCCTATCGAGAACGAGACAATGCAGGGACTAAGTTTTTTGACTACCTTAAAACCCTGGCGAAAAACGGCGGACGCATTGGGCATAGTAATAAAACGTCAGCTTATTTGAATAACATCGAAAGAACTTGTGTCAAATACCTGCAACCTTATCAGAATGATGCGGTGACAATGTTGCAAATTTTGGGTTGGGCAGCCCGGTTAGTGCAGTATTACGACAAAGCAGGACCGATTGGCGAAATTCCGGAGATCGTCGTTCCCACCGAGCGAGAAGCAGTCATTCAAGCCGTCACGCAAGCGAATCAATTTGAGATTGGGCAACGGTTAGAAGCCACGATCGCGGCGATTAAAGGAAACAAAGTTACTTATGAGATTCTGGGTACTATTCGCCTGACTGAGAAAGAACCGCGAAAAGCCAGTACGTTATCTGAATCGCAACCTGTAACGATCGAAATTCTGGACTTGAAAGAAGACGGCAGTATCAGAAAAGTAAAGTGCATTGACTAAAGGTTATCTCCTATGCCCAGTATTCTCTTTGTCACCGTTGGTGGTTCCCATCAGCCAATTGTCACAGCAATCAACAGTTTAAACCCCGATCGTGTCATTTTTATCTGCTCGGTGGGGGCGAAAGGGAGTGAAAGCCAGGTGACGGGTGAGGGTAGTCCCTGCGAAGTCCGACGTGGCAGTGAAGTGGTAGAAAAGTTACCCAATATTCCAACACAAGCCAGTTTGGGTGAGCGCTTTCAAGCCGATCGAGATATGGTACGGTTGCACAACCCGGATGATCTATCCGAATGTTATCAAATGGTTACGGAGAAAATCCGCCAGATTCGTCAGGAATCGCCAGATGCTACTCTACTGGCAGACTATACAGGCGGAACGAAAACGATGTCACTGGCATTAGGGTTGGCTGCGATCGATTATCAACTTCAGTTATTTTTAACGACTGCCGCAACGCGCGAAAACCTGATTCGGGTGGAACGTGGAGAATCAACTGAACTGGCTCCAGTTTCCCTTGTCACCGTTGAACGCAAAATTGAGCAAACCTTACCTACACTGTTGCAGCAATATAATTACCCTGCCGCGATCGCAGAACTCCGGCAACTTTTACAGTCGTTAGAACTACCATCAGAACAGAAACGCTATATTCGAGAACTGCGGGATTGTTGTGCTGGATTAGATGCCTGGGATCGGTTTGATCATGTGGAGGCATGGAATTTGCTGCAACCCCAGATGAGACGGATTCAGCCATTGGGATTATTTTTGAAGCGGGTGATGAGCAGTCGAGCCGCGATCGATGATGCGTTTAACCCAGTTGATAGCATCCCAGGGCATGGTTATGAAATTGTTGAAGACCTATTGCTCAATGCAGAACGTCGTGTCATGCAACAACGCTATGACGATGCGGTTGGGCGGATTTATCGTGCCCTGGAACTGCTAGCTCAAATTCGCCTCTATCAAGCGTATGGTATTCGTACAGGGGACATCGATTTAGCCAAGCTCCCAGAGTTATTGCAAGACCAATATACCAGTCAACGATCGCCCGTTAATGGCAAGATCCAACTCGCGTTACAAAAGAGTTATGAGTTACTTAGCCAACTATCGGCTGATCCATTGGGTGATTTGTATGAACAGAGGAAGAATGCTATTTCTGACACATTGCAAATCCGCAATCATTCTTTATTCGCTCATGGCTTTCAACCCATTACCAGTAATGACTATCAAAAGGTGAAGATGGTCATTGTTGATTTCATTCAGCAAGGAGTTAAGGCTGTGACCTCTCCGAATCCTAAATTTCAACCTATTCAATTTCCACTACGGCTGTTCTAAGTTATATGCTTAGGAATTGGAATTGAATCGGTTCGAGGTTTGGTAGGAGTGGGTTTTGCTGCTAAGTGGATGAGAGAGGACAGATATCCTAGTTAACGATCGGGGAGATTTTGTCTTTTAGGGTCGGGAATGGTCGATCGCCGTTCTTGATCAGGTTCTCGATGCAGATATTCTGCGTTAACAGTTGGTGGCATTGATGCGCGATCGTGACTCTGTAAGAGTGAGAGGAGGGCGCGATCGCTGAGCCAACCTGTGAGGAGGCTACCCAGGAAGACCAGAGCGGTGCAAGTGATCACGGCAAATAACCCTAAAGGCGCGATAATCAGCACAATCCAGGTGATTCCGGCATTGACAATGGCGATCAACCAGGTGCGGTAACGAACCAGTTGTTGAGTTAGCGATGAGGACATGAGAGGTTTCCTGTAACTTCTGCCTGATTATGTCACCCGTTTGGAAGAGGGGTCTTCAACAGCTAAGCCAAGATAAAAGGAGCCGTCTGGGATAGGTTGGCTGTTGCTCAATTCAAACATCTCTCGCCATGACGACCCTGTATCTGACGGAACCCGGCATAACTGTCCGGTATCAAAATGAAGCTTTGGTGATTCAAAAGCAGCCAGAATCACGGATTTGTCGATTGGCAGAGTTACGGCTGGTGGTGATTTTGCCAGGAGTGCAACTTTCGAGTGTGGTGATTGCTGAGTTGCTCGATCGGGGGATTGAAACGATCTTCCTGCGGCAAAGTGGACAATTTCGGGGTCGGCTCCAGGGTCACTTTCCCAGTAATCCGGCGATTCGGTTGGCTCAGTATCGCCTGGTGGAAACAGAATTTGGTTTAGCTCTGGCACGACGACTGGTGATTGGCAAAATTCGTAACCAGCGCACGTTACTGCAACGCCGGAATCGAGCCACACAGGGGCGGATTTCAGAACTGACTGAAGCGATCGATGTGATTGCGGCATACTTGACTCGGCTCCAGGCGGCGACGGCATCCTTCAGCCGCAATGAGTTGATGGGCATGGAGGGGATCTGTGCCCGTACCTATTATCAGGCGTTGCGATATTGGTTTCCCGATCACTGGAATTTTCGAGGGCGCAATCGGCAACCCCCGCTCGACCCGATTAATGCATTATTGAGTTGGGGCTATGGGGTGCTATTGGCGCGGGTATTTTCTGCCTGTGTCCAGGCGGGGCTTGATCCCTATTTAGGCGTTTTCCATGCGACAGAACCCTACCGTCCCAATCTGGTACTGGATTTGATGGAGGAGTTTCGTCCGGTGGTGGTGGATCAGGCTGTGATTGCGATGATTCAGGCAGATCTACTGTCGCCAGAGGATTTTGAACCGTCGCCCGATGGCGGGATTTGGGTGGGGACGTTGGGCAAGAAATTATTCCTGGCAGAATTGGAGCGGCAGTTTGGCAAAGCTCTGTTGTATCCGGCTCAAAATCGGCAGTTACGGGTTAGCCAAATCTTAGTAGAGCAGGCTCGGTGGGTAGGTCGGTGTTTGGTGAATCAGAGTTTGGACTATGAGGCATTTGCACTAAAATGAGCAGTTTTTGGGTGGTTTGTTATGACGTGCGTGATGATAAACGCCGCCAAAAACTGGCGAAGCGGATCGAGCAACGGTGCCAGCGAGTGCAGTATTCGGTGTTTGAGTGTCCGGTGACGGAAGCGGAGTTAATGGAGTTGCTCCAGCAGCGTTGGCTACCGTTGCTGAAATTGGCAGAGGATAGTTTACGGGTGTATCCGTTGGACGGTAAGGCAAAGCAGCAGGCAAGGGTATATGGTAGTCCTCCGCTCTATGAGCCACCGGATTATTTAATTTTGTAAACAGTCCGGTGGTATGGGTAGCGACCTGGAGTTGCCTGAAAGCTGTGTGGGGACAGGCATGGATTGATGTAACAAAATATGAAGATCGATCGTTGATCTGTCGCGTGGAGGATACGTGAGTATAGTGAAGCTTGAATCAGAGATTCGCAGCAAATATAGAATTTGTGGATTGGATCGTTGAAGAAATTCGGCTATAATCATGGAAAGCCGCAGAAACAATCGCTTTTTACATTCATCTGATTTCAGTTTAAGAATTGTAAACGAGCTTCTCCGTACTCCGGCGGAACTGCACCATGAAAACCAAATATGGTAAGGTTTCCAAATAGGTAGGGTGACAGACACCCATTTCCCCGCAAGGGGACGGAAACAATTACCTCTGACCTCTGAAGATGAGGTCGGTGCTCCGGAGTGACAGACACCCATTTCCCCGCAAGGGGACGGAAACGAAGCTCGATGTCCTCCGTAAGCAGCAGATCTAAGGACTCTTGGTGACAGACACCCATTTCCCCGCAAGGGGACGGAAACTATGGAACTATCTGTTGTTGCACGTCTTTCTAGCATGGAGGTTGTGACAGACACCCATTTCCCCGCAAGGGGACGGAAACAATCGTATTACAAGCTTGCTGAGTGATATTACAGAGGGTTCAGCAGGTGACAGACACCCATTTCCCCGCAAGGGGACGGAAACCCCCGTAGCTCTCACTAAACATCACCCCCGCGTTAGAGGGGGTGACAGACACCCATTTCCCCGCAAGGGGACGGAAACACGGACAGCATGGCTTGGTGAATGACACCTTCAGTCAAGCCGGTGACAGACACCCATTTCCCCGCAAGGGGACGGAAACAAAGAGGGTGTATTCGAGACGAAGCGCAATCGCCGCTTCAACAACGTGACAGACACCCATTTCCCCGCAAGGGGACGGAAACGCCACGCGGCTATTTCATTGATGGCCGTCGTGCTTGCATTCAAGGTGACAGACACCCATTTCCCCGCAAGGGGACGGAAACAGCACTGATTTTCTTGTGGGATAGCACTTTGTAGTGTGGACAGACACCCATTTCCCCGCAAGGGGACGGAAACCAGATCGTCTTCATCCATGAGGCTGAAGTCGTGGAGGTTTTCAGTGTGACAGACACCCATTTCCCCGCAAGGGGACGGAAACACACAGAGCGCCAGCCTACCTACCTGGGCCGCCATTGATCGAGCAGCTGTGACAGACACCCATTTCCCCGCAAGGGGACGGAAACACTATCCTGGTTCCTGAAATGAATGCTCCCACGGTGTGACAGACACCCATTTCCCCGCAAGGGGACGGAAACGACGATAAACTCCAGCCGATCGGTGAACCATTGCCACTGGAACTGCTGGTGACAGACACCCATTTCCCCGCAAGGGGACGGAAACGAAAGTGGCATATCAGAACCCGATTTTGGACTCGATCGTGACAGACACCCATTTCCCCGCAAGGGGACGGAAACAAATAATTCCCGCCCACACCTTTGAACACTGCCATCTGAACCGTGACAGACACCCATTTCCCCGCAAGGGGACGGAAACGCTACGCCCTGGGCACGTAGGGTAGCCGCATCCTGTGTGACAGACACCCATTTCCCCGCAAGGGGACGGAAACTTTCTTCTGACCAGCTTTTGCCGGTCATCACCAGGCGTGACAGACACCCATTTCCCCGCAAGGGGACGGAAACGCTGCAATGGGTTGAGAAATACGACCCACAGCTAACGCTGGGTGACAGACACCCATTTCCCCGCAAGGGGACGGAAACCCCGCCGTTTGCCTGTTACAGCACAGAGCAAACCTAGTGACAGACACCCATTTCCCCGCAAGGGGACGGAAACCTTCGTGGATGACTTGAACGAATCCAGAATTTTCAACAATCCCGTGACAGACACCCATTTCCCCGCAAGGGGACGGAAACATTTCTTTGGAGTCACAATGAATCCAATCAACGCACTTCGTGACAGACACCCATTTCCCCGCAAGGGGACGGAAACTCGAAAGGCTTTGATTTTTTGTTCAACGCTATCAGTACTCTGTGACAGACACCCATTTCCCCGCAAGGGGACGGAAACCTATATCTGCTGTGGTGTCGCTCTAGGATCTGCGTTAAGTGACAGACACCCATTTCCCCGCAAGGGGACGGAAACAACTCGATTCTCCTTCACAATCACACAACCCACTTTCGTGACAGACACCCATTTCCCCGCAAGGGGACGGAAACCATGATCTCTAGTGTAGGAATCTTGATTCTCCTCAATCGTGTGACAGACACCCATTTCCCCGCAAGGGGACGGAAACGACTTCATTCACGGATAAAGAAGTGATTAGTACTTGGATGTGACAGACACCCATTTCCCCGCAAGGGGACGGAAACCGATCGCTACTGAGTCTGCTTGCTTGATGATTTGAGAAAGAGTGGTGACAGACACCCATTTCCCCGCAAGGGGACGGAAACGTAATAGGGCTAAAGCCCTTGAATGAAAGGTATAGATTCGTGACAGACACCCATTTCCCCGCAAGGGGACGGAAACGTATTTCATCAGAAGGATAAACCAAAGAACACGCTTGTGACAGACACCCATTTCCCCGCAAGGGGACGGAAACGAACGCATCGACATGCTGGGCGAGACGGCCGACGAACGCGGCGTGACAGACACCCATTTCCCCGCAAGGGGACGGAAACACGCAATACGAAGCTCACCGCAGAGTCCACCCCAAAGGTGACAGACACCCATTTCCCCGCAAGGGGACGGAAACGTCAATGGTAGCAGACACACTGGCATCCGGATTAACCTTCGCTGTGACAGACACCCATTTCCCCGCAAGGGGACGGAAACCCTTGACCTAACTCAATCCCGAGCAGTGATTTACCATTCAGTGACAGACACCCATTTCCCCGCAAGGGGACGGAAACTGGTGGGTAATTGTCGAGGAACTTTACAAGGCAGAGTGACAGACACCCATTTCCCCGCAAGGGGACGGAAACCGCGGCGGTGATGGGGCTAAACGCCATGATGGAGGGTTCTGAAGTGACAGACACCCATTTCCCCGCAAGGGGACGGAAACTTCCAATGACTCGCGTTACACCCTGCCGAATCCACCAGTAGGGTGACAGACACCCATTTCCCCGCAAGGGGACGGAAACAAACCACTGACAAGAATTGCCGTCCAGTGAATGCCAAAGGTGACAGACACCCATTTCCCCGCAAGGGGACGGAAACTGTGCCAGGGATTTTAACTACAGACCCCCGCCTGGTTCCCGTGACAGACACCCATTTCCCCGCAAGGGGACGGAAACTTTCGCTATAAACTGCGATGCTGGTATATGTAGAAGTTGTGACAGACACCCATTTCCCCGCAAGGGGACGGAAACACCAGTCGTCAGAGTTTATTCACGCGACAGTAACGTGACAGACACCCATTTCCCCGCAAGGGGACGGAAACCTTTCAATTAAATAGGCACGTTCCCACACACCTTCAGACAGTGACAGACACCCATTTCCCCGCAAGGGGACGGAAACCCATTGCCGGAGACTCCGAAAGGTCAGTTAGGTTTACCCCGTGACAGACACCCATTTCCCCGCAAGGGGACGGAAACTCGCTGGATGGAGCAGTTGCCATTGAACATTGACGACGATAAGTGACAGACACCCATTTCCCCGCAAGGGGACGGAAACTTCATTTCTGGCGTAGGTTGCCAGGATAATTTCCGTAATTGTGACAGACACCCATTTCCCCGCAAGGGGACGGAAACATACTCATCACCAGGGCGAGTGTAAAGGGTCACTTGATTGGAAGTGTGACAGACACCCATTTCCCCGCAAGGGGACGGAAACCTTTGAGCGTTGTGCGCCTGTGTTGCGATCTTTCCAGCGTGACAGACACCCATTTCCCCGCAAGGGGACGGAAACCCCGGAATTTGAATTGGTTTAGTTCCAGCTACAATGCAACCGTGACAGACACCCATTTCCCCGCAAGGGGACGGAAACCCAAAATACTCGGAAATTTCGGCTGCACTAACATCTGCATGTGACAGACACCCATTTCCCCGCAAGGGGACGGAAACCCGATACAGACAAGCACACCGTTCAGCAGGCCGGTTTCAGTGTGACAGACACCCATTTCCCCGCAAGGGGACGGAAACATTGAATAGTCTGTATAGTTCAGTCAACATCTTTCTCTCCTGAAGTGACAGACACCCATTTCCCCGCAAGGGGACGGAAACGTCTAAATTAAGGTGTTTGAGTACCTTGGCTTTTTCGGTGGTAGGTGACAGACACCCATTTCCCCGCAAGGGGACGGAAACGTCTTATCGTGTGATTCCATGCTAAAGAATTCAGAGCGTAGTGACAGACACCCATTTCCCCGCAAGGGGACGGAAACCAATAGTCTTGGATTGCTTCACTAGAGCAGCAAAATGTGGTGACAGACACCCATTTCCCCGCAAGGGGACGGAAACTCTACGTTGATTGATTTCGTGCTTATTCTTTCTGTAGTAAGGTGACAGACACCCATTTCCCCGCAAGGGGACGGAAACTAGCCGTCCATTTCAATGGTGTCGAGTTGCAGTCTACGTGACAGACACCCATTTCCCCGCAAGGGGACGGAAACCGAACCGTGTCAGGACGGATTTTATGGCAGGGTAGTGACAGACACCCATTTCCCCGCAAGGGGACGGAAACCACTCGCTAAACATCACCTCAGAGTTGCAGGAGTCAACGGCATGTGACAGACACCCATTTCCCCGCAAGGGGACGGAAACCGAAGAAAGAGAACAGCAACCAAGTCTCACCCTTAATAGTGACAGACACCCATTTCCCCGCAAGGGGACGGAAACTCTAGCCTTAATCTAATTCAACAAAGCAGAGTCTACACGCCAGCCCGTGACAGACACCCATTTCCCCGCAAGGGGACGGAAACTTTCACACCATCCTTCTCTACCACTACCCGTCCTCTATATTTGTGACAGACACCCATTTCCCCGCAAGGGGACGGAAACTTGTGAAATTTGTCGCACAACGACACCGCTTTGATCGAGTCGTGACAGACACCCATTTCCCCGCAAGGGGACAGAAACATGTAGTTAATGCATTAGTACCCGAGTGTTGCAATCGTAGAAATGTAGTGACGTTTGCCAGCAAACCGAACCCGTAGTTGCAAGCGATCATGAGAGGTAATGATTTGAATGGATCCCTTAGAAGCTTTACCAGTTGCGGTCTTTGAGTACATAAGATTATTACCTTCAGTACGCTTGTCCTTACACCCAAATTACACCCAAGAATGCCTAAATGTACCCAATCTTTACCTTGAATGTAGAGCACTTATATAGCTCTCATCCGATATCTGAAAACGAGAAAGCCCCTGAAGCGCTTAACTTCAGAGGCTTTTAACTGAGAAGCTGGTGACAAGACTCGAACTTGCGACCGGCTGATTACAAATCAGCTGCTCTACCAACTGAGCTACACCAGCATGACTTACCGATTTATTACTATAGCAAACCTCGCGATCGATTTCAAAGATCTTTTTCGGTCAGGAGTTGCAGTAGCCGATCGGGGAAATCGGTGATCAGTCCATCTACGCCTAAATGGATCAGGTGTTGCATCAGGTGGGGGTGGTTGACCGTCCAGGGAATCACGGGGAAGCCAGCCGCGTGAAAGTCCTGAAGGGGTTGAATGAAATCGGGTGATTCGGGTAGTAGGGTTTCAAAGTTAGGGGAATAGACATCAACAAAACCCGTTGCCTGAAGTAAAGCCACCAGATCGCCCTGGAAGTCCTTAAAGTCAAACTCGGCTAGAAAGGGAGATGCGCCGCCGGTGGGCGATCGCAGGGTACTATGTCCTCGCACTCGATGGCTAATCAGAGCAACGGTTGAAATCGTGGGATTGAGTTGTTTGACCCGGTGCAGAACTCGCCAGTCAAAGGATTGAATCATGGCTCGATCGGTAAGTTGATTCTGTTCGATCAGGGCAACCAGTTTTTCGGCAAATTCCTTGGCGCTATAGGTTTGCTGGGGATGCAGGGGGTTAACCTTGCTTTCGATGTTGTAACGAATTTGCGGATTGCGGGATTCGGCTAAATCAAACACCTGTTGCAGCGTGGGGATGCAGGTTCCGGGAACGAGTTGCTGGTCGGGAAATTGCTGGGGATCGGGATTGAGGGAGCCACAATCAAACGATTGGATCTCTTCGACCATGAGATCTTTGAGGTACAACGGGGGAAAGTCAGGCAAGCGATCGCCGCAGCCATCGATACAAAGTTGGGGATGGATGATCGGGTTATGGCAAACCACCACCACACCATCGGCGGAAATGCCCGTATCCAATTCCAGGGTGGTCACGCCAACCTCGATCGCATACTCGAAGGCGGGTAGGGTATTTTCGGGTCGTCGTCCTCGCGCTCCCCGGTGTCCCTGCACATCAAATGGTTTCATGATCGGAGGATGGCTGGGGCGGTTCGGCTAACATCCCACTTTGTTGCATCAGGCGGGGATAGAGGAGCAAAAAGAAGCCCATCCAGGTGAGAACGGGGATG
The DNA here is from genome assembly GCF_050753385.1 of Pantanalinema rosaneae CENA516. Taxonomy (NCBI): domain Bacteria; kingdom Bacillati; phylum Cyanobacteriota; class Cyanophyceae; order Leptolyngbyales; family Leptolyngbyaceae; genus Pantanalinema; species Pantanalinema rosaneae. The sequence continues at coordinate 57,218 of NZ_JBLZFZ010000008.1, read as the reverse complement.
GCAACCAGGATTGTGAGCCAGATGATCTGGGTCAGCCACCAGATGCCGCCAATCAGACCACAGCCGGTTAACAGAATTGACCAGGGTTGACACCACCAGGGTTTATAGTGCCAAACGCTTGCGGGTTGGTTAGTAGCCATGACAATTGCTAGATCACAAATTATAGAGCGTTCTGGCTTTTAAAGATAAATCATTCTTGATGCTGTGGTGATGATCGCTCTAACCTTCGCTATCCGGGTTGAAAGGCAGATGAATCCGTCGATCGGCAACTCGCTTTTTTGCTAAGATTCCTCCTACAATAAAAACAGACTAAGTACATATACACATAACGGGTACAGAAGTATGGCTAGTAGTGAATCTCAGGTGCAGGGTCCCCTCTCCGAACGAGAACTGCAAGTGATTGAACTGGTAGCCGCTGGCTTAACCAATCAGGAGATTGCGGAAAAGCTGGAGATCAGTAAGCGCACAGTCGATAATCACATTAGTAACATCCTGACCAAGACAGAGACGGATAACCGGGTAGCGTTGGTGCGGTGGGCGCTCCAGTGGGGCAAGGTTTGTATTGATAATGTTAACTGCTGTCCCCTGCCAAACTCTGGGACTGAAGCTACATCTTGATCTTTGAGGATGAGGTGCAGGTGGAGTAGTGGCATGAGTAGCCGTAATTTACGGTGGGGAGCAGACGGTTGAAATATCGAGTTCGATGGGCAAAGATGCCTCTGGCAATCTATCGGGAGGTGGCGGCACATCTCTGCTTGGTGGTTGGGGTGCAGGCAGAGTTACTACCCCAGCAGTCTCAGTCGTTTGACTACTATTTGAGTCAAATTGATAGTTTGCAGATTGAATACCCTGAGCATGAGCCAACCTGTCAGGCACAAGTGCAGCAAATTTTGGCATACTATAGCGATCGCTATGGAGCTTGGGAAACCGTGGAGCCATCCACGATAGAGAGGCAGGGCTGAGGAAGTAGAGAAACGCATGGGATTGATTCAAGCCGTTAAGGGAACGCGGGATATTCTGCCCGATGAAATGGGCTATTGGCAATGGGTTGAAGCGGTGGCGCGGGAAATTTTTGCCAAGGCGGTCTATCAGGAAATTCGTACCCCGATCGTGGAGCATACCGATCTGTTTGAGCGGGGGATCGGGGAGGCAACCGATGTGGTGGGCAAGGAGATGTATACCTTTAAGGATCGGGGCGATCGCTCGATTACCTTGCGTCCAGAGGGAACGGCTGGCGTAGTGCGTTCCTATATTGAACATGGATTAGCCACGCAGGGAAGTGTACAGCGCCTCTGGTATGTAGGGCCGATGTTCCGGTATGAGCGACCCCAGGCAGGTCGCCAGCGCCAGTTTCACCAGATTGGGGTGGAGGTGTTAGGTAGTCCGTCTGCCCGAGCAGATGCGGAAGCGATCGCGATCGCGACGGAAATTCTGCAAACTCTGGGACTGAAGAATCTGGAATTGAATCTGAATTCGATCGGCAGTCCGGACGATCGCCGCACCTATCGGGAAGCCCTGGTGGCATACCTCACACCTTATAAAGATGACCTTGACCCAGACTCGCAGGATCGATTGACTCGCAACCCTCTGCGGATTCTGGATAGCAAAAATGCTAGAACGCAAGAAATTTTAGCATCGGCTCCCAGCATTCTAGAGCAATTGAGTCCTGAGTCTGCCCAACGGTTTGCCCAGGTGCAACAACTGATGACGGATTTAGGCATTCGTTACACCCTGAATCCCAAATTAGTCCGGGGATTAGATTACTACACCCATACGGTGTTTGAGATTCAGTCGAGTGATCTGGGTGCCCAGGCTACCGTGTGTGCAGGGGGACGTTATGACGGACTGGTAGCGGAATTGGGGGGAGCGGCGACTCCGGCAGTGGGTTGGGCGATCGGGCTGGAGCGCCTGATTATTTTGCTGCAACAACTGAGTCCGCGACCGACGGCAACGATCGATTTCTATATGGTATCCCGTGGCAATCATGCAGAAGCCCAAGCATTGATGCTGGCACAACAGTTGCGGCGGCTTGACTTTAAAGTGGAATTAGATCTGAGTGGCAGTGCCTTTGGTAAACAGTTTAAACGTGCCGATCGCAGTGGGGCGGCGGCTTGCTTGATTTTGGGCGATGCGGAAGCCGAAACTAAAACAGTGCAATTGAAGTGGTTAGCCTCTGGGGAACAACAGGCGATCGCACAAGCGGATCTAATCGCTAAGGTGGATGACCTGCGGCAGCAGATTGCGGGGATTCGGCAGGGAAATTAAGGCATGGTTTCAAAGTGGGGGCAGGAGAAGGGTAAGACTCTAAAAATGTTGCTAGTAAAGGTAGACATTGCCTTGTTGACTAACGGTAATCACGAGGGTATGGCTATCCTCGGCTGCTCCCTCTTTTAATGTGACTTCTAAAATTCCAGTGGCATTGTTGGCTTTCAACTCTGCTCGGAGCGATTTTTGTTCAAATGTTTGTTTACTTTGGTAATAACAATTTAGGGTGGTGGGTAGGTTTAAACCCTGAAGCAACACCGATTGATTCATTCCCAACGATCGCTCCGGTGTATCTCCGATCGCAATGTAGTTAATTGGCTCAGAGGTGCGATTTATGAGGCGAATCGCCACCTGTTTATTTGTTACTCGGATGGTGGTAACTGGGGTAGATCTGGGGGGTAACAGGGTTGACTCCGGAGGGGGCACTGGAGGCACTGAGGGGGCAGGAACGGCTACACCATAACTACTTACGCCTAAGCTGACCGCGATCGTCCATAACACGAGTGATGATTTCATCGAATCAGATCCTAATCACCAAGAAACAACCGATTGAGGCATTGAAGCTTTATTAGCATCGGGCAAGAGAATAAACTTGTCAATCGGTAACTTACCTGATTAAATTGGCTCTTTCCCAAGATGGAAAGTGGCGATACCGTAGTGTTTTAGATCTCTACTGTTGTATGGATACACCTTTACTACAAATTTCATATTGTAGGGCTATACGGCAACGGACAAGGAGAGATGTAATGACTCAGGGTAAACCTGATTTGGGGGAACAGGCGATTAGTAAAGTCGCTGAGGTTGGCATTGCTAGTCAACTCGATGATGTAGAAGAGTTGAATGTGGATATTCGTACTGATCCTGGCAAGGTGATTCAGGGTCAAGTTGACTCTGTGGCGATCGCCGGTAAAGGCATGGTGATGCAACAGGATTTGCGGGTAGAGTCGATCGAAATTAACACGGATCAAATTGCCATTAATCCATTAAGCGTTGTCTTTGGCGATATTGAATTAACGCGTCCTACAGAGGCAGAAACCCATGTGGTGTTAACTCAGGTGGATCTGAATCGGGCGCTCAATTCAGACTATCTTCGCAGTAAAATGCAGAACTTGCAGATTACCGTAGAGGGTCAACCCGTCACGATCAAACCGGAACAGATTACGTTGCAACTACCGGGTGATGGCAAGTTTGTGTTGGATGCCACGATGTTGATTCTGCAAACAGGAGAAAGCAAGCAAGTTCATGCCACAACCATTCCCCATATTAAAGATCGGGGAGAACGGATTTCTTTAGAAATTCTGTCCGCCGAAGGTCAGGGACTGAATTCTGAATTGGTGACCGCGTTGTTGAATGAATTAACTCAACTGTTGGATCTACGCAACTTTGAGCTTCAGGGGATGTCTTTACGCTTAAAAGGTTTGGATGTTCAACCCGGTCGGTTAGTGCTGGAAGCTGAAACACTGATTAGTGAGTTCCCTTCCTAAGAAGGTCATTAAATCGGGTGAGTATTGCTTGATTGCTGAAGGAGATTTCCAGAATAGAAATTACCGGATAATTAGCGATTTTTTGTACGGGCGAACAGCCGTTCGCCCGTACAAAGGTAAAAATTTTCCTAGAAATCTCCTAAGTTCTTTACCCTCACCCGATCGCCTCGATGTTTAGCCCCAGGATTGATGGATGGTGATGTTGCGGCTCTGCATAGTGCGTTCAAACAAGTCAGTGGGGAGCGCTTGCTCAACTGCCCAGACACCAGGTTGCTTTAATTCTCCAGATAGCAGTAGTTCGGCAATGCTGCCTGTGCCCATCCCCGTTGCGATCGCGGCATTATCATGCACAAAGGTTGAATAATAGTTGACCGATTTACCAGCTTTTTGCCCCTGGACGGCGGCTCGCATTGCCACCCCTGTGCCACTAAATTGGTCGGTGACGGAAGTCATGGAGTGGCTGACATGGGACAGAAATTCAATAAAGTTCGGTTGCCGAATCAACATGGGTGGAAATAGATTCGCTGCCATCCAGGTGAGATGATTATAAAAATCAGGGGCAGAACCAAACTTAGTAATCACTGTTTTCACTGGAAATGTTTCTGCCAGCGTGAATGCTTCTGGCATATCAAACCAATAAACTCCAGTCCGACCGAAGGGAGCCGGAAAGTCGATCGTCTCGCGTCCGGTGTAAGGTTTAACGGTTTTCCAGCGATCGTCCATCCAAACTTCAAATGGACTTTGCAGACTCAGAAAGGTAGTTCGCATGACCGTCACCCCTGCCCCACCTGACCCTGCCACCACATAACTGAGGTGAATCGTTTCCGCACTGTCGAGTTGTTCAACTCCCTGCCGCACCATGCTATTTGAGATGCCAGGAAATACGCCGGTATTGACGATCGCGGTCACACCAGCCGATTCTGCTGCCTCCCGATAGTTAAAAACGGTACGAGTAAAGGTGCGATCGTCACTCACATCCAGATAATCCACCCCATGAGTAATACAGGCTTTGAGTACCCCTTCATCGCGATACCGAAAGGGCCCAGCGCAATGAATGACGAGGTTACTGGCAGCGATCGCCGCATCCAAGTTATCAGGATTGGCTAAATCCAGGGCTAAAAACTGCACTCTCGGGCTCCGCTCATTGCTGAATTGAGCATCAGCAGCCGGAGTTCGCCCCGTAATTGTGATTTCAGCCTGGGTATTTGCCAGCAGATCAGCAACGACACCGCTACCAATCCGCCCTCGTCCTCCAATCACTAAAACCTGACTTGTCATGGTTTCTGCATCAATAATGTTACCAACTTACTTACTAGTCTAGAAGCTTTACCAGACTCAATCTTAAAGTCTACAGAGAAGGGGAAATAGAGATTTGTAAATTACAGCATCTCTCCTTCTCTGTAGTTTAATTGTCGCCTAAGAGGATGTTCGGAAAATCGACCCTACTGTGGATTTGAGTGATTCCCCAGCATCTTTAAACATCTGGGCAACAGGTTGTTGAGTCTGAAGAAAGACGCGGGCACAATTGCGTCCCGGCATACCAGAGATTGAGCCGCCGGGATGGGTTCCGGCTCCGGTCAAAAATAATCCCTCGATCGGAGTTTTATAGTTGGCTAATTCGGGCAGAGGTCGGAAAAAGATCATCTGCTCCAGGGTCATGTCTACATGGTAGTAATTGCCTTTATAAGCCCCTAATCGCTCTCCTAACTCGGCGGGACTTTCCACTTGACGGGCAATGATGGCATTCTTGAGATTCGGGGCATAGGTGGCTAATTTATCTAGCACCCGATCGGCCACCCGATTTTTCAAGTCATCCGTCCAGCCAGTACCATGCAAACCCGTTCCTTCAACGTTTTCTACCTGATAAGGCGCAAAATATTCGATCCATAGCGTATGCTTGCCATCGGGAGCCATCGAGGGATCGAGCATGGTTGGCATCACCACATACATGGAGGGGTCAGCATCCGGAATTTTGCCAATGCTAGGGTCAGAGTGCGCCTGTTCCACCTGCTTAACCGAATCAGCGATCAACACAGAACCAATCAAATAATCATCCTGATGCTGGTGATGCTCAAAGCGGAGGGGTTCGGACAGGGCACAGTCAATTTTGAGAATGGTTTCGTTGTTGTTAACGATGCGGCGTTCTAACCGCTCTCGGAGTTCTGGATCCGCATCATCAATATCTGCTTGATCGACCATTTGTAAGAACAGTCGTTTTGCATCGATATTGGAAATCACGCCGCGAGTTGCCCGGTATTCATGACCACCAGCCACTCGTACCCCAACCGCCCGACCATCATCAATCAGAATCTTTTCGACTGACTGATCGACTAAGACAGTGCCGCCCAGGCTTTGAACTAGATTTAACAGGGCTTTTGTTAATGCTCCTGTGCCACCCTTGGGTCTTGCCATCCCAGGATCATGGCGCATTGCCATCATAATTGCCCCGATCGACAAGGTTTTTTGGCTGGGAGGGGCACCTAATTCTGAGGCTAACCGCGCTAAGGGTGCTTTCAAGAACTCGGAATCAAAATACTCGTTTAGGATATCCTCAGCACTGGTTAACATGGTGCGAAGTAAATCCAGCGTTTTATCCGGTCCTCCTAAAACCGATAGCAAATCCTTTAATTTTTTAAAGTCATAGTTACCCGCAATATCGACGAGTGACTTGGGTGGCGCGTTAAAGATCGGAATAATCCCTTTCAATAACCGTTGCCAGAAATCAGTAAACTCAGCATATTTCTGAGCATCCCGAGAATTGAAGCGGGCAATTTCAGCACAGGTTTTCTCAATCGATCGATGTCCCAGAAAGTAACTCCCGTCGGGGTGGGGGCAAAAGACGACCGGATCGCAGAAAAGATACTCTAACCCATACTTTGTCAGTTCTAATTCTTCAACTACAGGACCGAGATGAATAAATTCGTGATCGATCGCGCAACGGTTAAACTGAAAGCCTGGAGCCTCCTGCGGCATAATCTCTTCGGTAGTTGCCGCTCCTCCAGGTACGGAACGCTTCTCTAGTAACAGGACACTGTAACCTGCCTTTAATAAATAAGCAGCACAGACGAGTCCATTGTGACCTGCCCCAATAATGACAACATCAAATTCTTGCATCCATGCAACTCCAGCAACTTGATTTTACCATCTTTAAAAATAAAGAGTTCTAGTTCTGGCCAACTTCTGTCTAAAGTATAGGATTCCTCAGTATGGGCGATCGATCGGAGTAGATCACCTATTCTCCAACCCGTTGTCTTTCGTTTATTCAAAGATAAATTATCATAGGAATGGGTTGATTTTACCTGTGGTTAACTATCTCCAATAACTATTAGAGATACTGTCTGATGTTAAGGAACGAGAATCCAGTAATTTTGATCTTTTCTGGTACGGACTTTAGTGCAACTAGGCTGGCAGGCTAGACACCGTTCGCCTATTCAAAGGATAAAATATTCGGTCTTATTTAAGCGGCGATTCTCAGGAGTAAAAGATAATCAAGCTCAAAAGATTCTGATTTGAGCCCAATTAGTAGTTATAAGATTTTAGGGGATAACTATTTTAATAATTTTAGTTAAAATAGGATAGAGAGATTTTTTGTTAGAACAATAAATTGAGTAAAGTTGATCGTATTTCCTGAAGAAATACCTAACAAATATGACTGGCTAACTACTTCAAAATGGCTTGATTGATTAGTCATCAAGTATCCCGAAAGTAGTTAGCCAGCCTAGCTAGGAGAGATTACCGAGTAGTGTAAGGCAGCAGGTGAAGTAGGTCACGAACGACACTATAACCAGCCAGATCCCATAGCAAATAAGCTAAAAAACCGATCATCGCAAAGCGACCATTCCAAATTTCGGCTTGTGGAGTAATCCCAAATAGAAAGGCATTACGGTCTTGACCGTTATACGCATTAGCGACAGGAGGCATATTCGTTGTATTGTTGCGAGTTTCCATGATGTTGTACTCCTGAGTAAAGAATTGCAACGTTATGTTTCAAACGTTAATTGCTAATTTCGTTCATACTATCCATCTACGGTTATAGATTGGCAGCATCTCGCCCCAAAAAAACGATGAATAAAAGGTTTGATCAAGAATTAACCTGTTCATAACTTTCGCTGTAGTAATTCACACGTGATCTAGTCAATTTCTGATCAGTCCTATGGAAGATGAGGCAATGTAATTTATATGGCATTCCTTAAGGTATTGCGTTCTAAAAAAACGAGGAGAACATCAAAATGGTTACGACTCTTGATGATGCTAAACGCACAGCGATCGGTGCGAAATTAGCAGATATGAAATTAGTACAAAATCTGCTGATTGCAAATGAACAGAAATTGATGTCTAGCTGTGCTGATGACGATATCCGTAACGAGCTACAGCAAATGCTGGAAGCTGACCAGAAGAATATAGGGATTCTGGACACGGTAATCGTGCAGTATGGCATCAAAGCAGAGGCTAACCAAACCACTCGGAAGATGGTTGAAGAGGTGCAACGGCTGATGCAAGGTTCAGAGTTAACTGTATTTGAGAAAGCGGCTCAACACGAATTGCTGAAGCATAAGCAAACCATGACGGGGCTGTTGATTCATAAAGCGGCTCAAGTTGTTGGTGCAGATATTGAAGCTGCCATTACTCCGCTCAATACCATTAACTTTGAGAACCGTGCCCATCAGGAAAAAATGAAGGGCATTCTAGAAATCCTGGGTGTCCGTGAACTGACGGGTCAGGAAGCGAAGCAAGGAATTTGGGCGCGTGTTCAAGATGCGATCGCAGCATTTAGTGGTGCGGCTGGCGCGGTGATCACCCGTACAGATGATGAAATGAATATTCAAGACGTCATCCGGATGGATCATAACAAAGCGAACATGTTGTTTGCTCAGATCGACGGTAGCAACGATCCCCAAAAGATCCAAGAATACTTCGGTCAGCTTTACAAAGACTTGAGTGTCCATGCTGAAGCTGAAGAAGAAGTGGTTTACCCGGCAGTTCGTTCCTTCTACGGTGAAGATAACGTCCAAGAGCTGTACAGTGAACAGGCTGAAATGAAGCAGATGCTAGAACAGCTCAAGTCGATGAATCCTGCGGCTGGCGAATTCAAGAGCTTGGTGAATCGTCTGAAAGATGTGGTGATGGATCACGTCCGTCAGGAAGAAAGCACCATGTTTGCTGCGATCCGCAACAACTGTACGGATGAACAGAAAGAGCAGTTGGCGACTCAGTTCAAGACCGCTAAGAGCAAACTGCAAGATAAAATGTCGGCGGCGGCTAAATAATTTTCGCAGCACTGGCAGCATTAGGGTTGTATACGCAATATAACCTGTAAGGTAAAGCATTACTCATAACAATTTTGCAACTATGGGTAATGCTTTATCTCCGTTAAAAATACAGATATGCACTTACTGATTTAATCCCTATTCTTTAGGTTAGTGTTCACCCATCCTAATTCCTCTGGAGCGTAACTTATGCCACAGTCTAATACTCAACAGTTGCAACCCCCCCAACATCAAGATCAACGACCAGGTCGCGAGTCGGAGATGTCACCCCCGCCCGAGTTTGAAAATGAGCAATATCGCGGTAGTGGTAAACTTCGGCAAAAGGTCGCTTTAATTACTGGAGGTGATAGTGGGATTGGACGGGCAGTAGCCGTTGCGTTTGCCAAGGAAGGGGCGGATGTCGCGATCGTTTACTTGAATGAACATGATGATGCTCAGAAAACTAAAGAGGAGGTTGAACAGGAGGGTCGGCGTTGCTTGCTGATCGCGGGTGATATTGGTGATGAAGCATTTTGTCAGCAAACCGTTCAGCAGACCGTAGGTGAACTGGGCAAATTAGATATTTTGGTGAATAATGCGGCGGAACAGCATCCCCAGGAAAGTATTGAAAATATTAGCGCCGAACAACTGGAGCGGACTTTCCGTACCAATATTTTCTCTATGTTCTATTTAACCAAGGCGGCATTACCTCACTTACATCAAGGCTCTACCATTATCAATACAACGTCCGTCACTGCCTACAAAGGCAATCCTCAACTATTGGACTACTCGACAACTAAAGGTGCGATCGTTGCCTTTACGCGATCGTTATCTCAGTCTTTAGTCCAGCAAGGAATTCGTGTGAATGGTGTTGCTCCTGGGCCCATTTGGACACCCCTGATTCCCTCAACTTTCCCTGAGGAGAAGGTAGCTAGCTTTGGTAAACAGGTTCCGATGCAGCGAGCTGGACAGCCTGAGGAAATTGCCCCGAGTTATGTTTTCCTCGCTTCCAGTGATTCCTCTTACATCTCAGGTCAAATCTTGCATCCTAATGGTGGCGAAGTTGTCAATGGATAGATGAGATAGTAGTTAGGCCGAGATCTTTCCCTATGCTGCTAAATTAACCTGTCCATCTGTGCCCTTTCATGGCTCCCACACGATCAGGGAGCCAAATTTTTGTAATTATCTAAATTAAGTTATCCAGTTCTTCTAACGGAGCAATTTTAACGTGGACGTTTATATTCTAGATTTGTTAGTAATTGGTTTACTTCTATTAACAGTTACTTTGGGATCTGGCTTAATTCAACGCTTGCCCCTCTCCTATTCACTGATCTATCTGTTAGTTGGTATTTTCTTAAGCCCCTATGGATTTAACTTAATTCAGCTACGACCTGATACCGAATTTTTAGAACGATTGACAGAATTCGTCGTTATCGTTTCTCTATTTAGCTGTGGTCTAAAAATGAATCGACCACTCAATTTATGGGCATGGAATTCTACTGTTCGCTTAATTGGATTATTGATGCCCATTTCAATTTTTGCGATCGCGGCGATCGGTCATTGGTTATTAGGCATAGGCTGGGCAGCCGCCATTCTATTAGGGGCAATTTTGGCTCCAACTGATCCAGTGCTGGCTTCTGAAGTCCAATTAAATCACCCTGGCGATCGCGATGAACTCCGCTTTGGTTTAACGTCTGAAGGCGGACTTAATGATGCTTTAGCCTTCCCATTTGTTTATTTTGGGTTGCACTGGTTAAAGGACAGTAATCTACAGAACTGGTTTAGAGACTGGGTCGTCGTTGATCTATTCTGGGCGATCGCCGCAGGCTTAGCCACGGGAGTGATTGTGGCTCGGGTCATAGTTTGGATCGACAAACGGGTGCGCAACTTTACGGTTGTTGATAGCTTAATGGAAAACTTTATCGTCCTCAGCATCATTTTGGTTACCTATTCTGTCACCGAGGTAATTAACGGTTATGGGTTTCTGGCGGTATTTGTGGCTGGAATTGTCACTCAACGGAGCTATCGTGATCCAGAGCGGCAATTCTCCCAACTTGAATTTACTGAAACGATCGAAAAGTTGCTGGAAGTTGGCACAATTTTACTATTAGGTTCACTCTTGAGACTGGAACCAGTTTTAAGATTTTTACCCCAGACCTTAATCATTGCAGGAGCCTTACTGTTTATCATCCGTCCGGTGGGGGCCTGGATTAGCACGATCGGAGAACCGTATAGTTCAATGCGGCGTTGGTTATTTGGTTGGTTTGGAATTCGGGGCGTTGGCTCTTTATATTACCTGTTTTATGCTTTAGGAGAAGGCTTGCAAGGCGAGGTGGGTGAACGAATTGCGTGGATCACCTTGATTACCATCGTTATCTCTGTTGTGATCCACGGTATTAGTTCAACTCCATTAATGAATTGGTATGAGCGAAGCATCGAGCGTCGTCAGCAAAGAATCAAACAATTAATTGGATAAATTTGCATCCTCGCTATCCCTTTAGAGAGAGCAACGATAATGTTTTATGCACTTTATCCCTCTAAGTATAGAAATCTAGTGCTATTAAAATCACCCTTATGGCAGGTTCCGAAAAACTTTAGAGAAAAGTATTTTTGAAGGGGTGAATTAGGTTAAAAATAAACAGTAATGGTAAAAGTAGGTGCTGCTTACCTGGGAAATAGGCGCTGTCAATTTAGGGTATGGGCACCGTTGCTTGACCAGGTTGCGGTCAAGATTACGTCCTCTCCCGATCGCGGATCGCTGCCTATGCAGCAGGATCTTGAAGGCTATTGGAGTACGATTGTTGAAGATGTGGAACCGGGCGATCGCTATGTCTATGTCTTAAATTCTGAGCTTCAACGACCTGATCCTGCTTCCCATTGCCAACCTGACGGGGTTCATGCCGCTTCTCAAATCATCGCGCATCAGAGCTTTACTTGGACGGATCAGCATTGGTCAGGCGTTCCCTTAGAGGAAATGATTATTTATGAGTTGCACATAGGAACCTTTACGACTGAGGGAACCTTTGCCGCTGTCATTCCTCGTCTACCACGCCTCAAAGAACTGGGAGTTACTGCGATCGAACTGATGCCTGTTGCTCAATTTCCCGGTAGTCGTAACTGGGGATATGACGGAGTTTATCCCTATGCTGTACAGAGTTCCTATGGTGGTCCGAATGGTTTAAAGCAGTTAGTTGATGCCTGTCATCAGCAAGGGATCGCTGTTATCCTCGATGTTGTTTACAACCATGTCGGACCAGAAGGAAATTATTTAGAAGATTTTGCTCCCTATTTTACAACTAAGTTTCGTCCAGAGTGGGGCAATGCTTTTAACTTTGATGATGCCTATTGTGATGGCGTTCGCAATTATTTTTTGGAGAATGCCTTATATTGGTATGAAAATTATCATATTGATGCCTTAAGGTTAGATGCTATTCAAGGGATCTATGACTTAGGAATTAAACATTTCTTAGAAGATTTAGTGGATGTCACCCATGACTTTTCACAGCAGCAGAGTCGAAAAATTTATTTGACGGCTGAGAGTGATTTGAATGATGTTAAAACTATTCGATCGAGAAATGTAGGGGGAATTGGCATTGATGCCCAATGGTGTGACGACTTCCATCACGCTTTACATGCATTAGTGACGGGTGAACGACAAGCCTACTACCAGGATTTTGGGCAACCTGCGGACTTAGCCAAAGCCTGGAAGGAAGGATTTGTTTATTCTGGGCAGTATGCGCCTCATCGCAAACGTCGGCATGGTAGTTCTGCGGCTGAGGAACCTGCGAATAAATTCATTGTCTTCTCTCAAAATCATGACCAAATTGGCAACCGGATTTTAGGAGATAGACTAACTCAGGTGATTAGTTTTGAAGGCTTGAAATTAGTTGCAGGAACGGTACTACTGTCTCCCTATATTCCTCTTTTATTTATGGGGGAAGAGTATGGGGAGAATGCTCCTTTCCTCTACTTTATTAGTCATTCCGAACCAGAATTAATTGAAATTATTCGACGATCGAAGGCAGAAGAGTTTCAAGCTAAGGGATTCGCTGGAGAGGTGTATGATCCGCAGGCGGTGGAAACGTTTCAACGATGTCAGTTGAATTGGGAGATGCAGCAGATCGGTCAATATCAGGTTCTTTGGCAGTTTTACCAACATTTGATCCATTTACGTCGGACTAATCCGGTATTAAAGCAATTGGATAAGAAGGGGTTGAGCGTTTCTAGCCACGAGGCAGATCAACTTCTGATGATGCATCGCTTTCATAAAAATCATCAACTCTTTTACATCTTAAATTTCAGCGATCGTCAACTTGATTTTGAAGCTGATTTTTCAACTGAAAACTGGCATAAGATTTTGGATTCTTCTGATACTCGATGGGCTGGCTCTGGAGCAACACTACCAGATACTTTAGCGCCACTCCAGCTCTTGAAAATTCCAGCAAGTAGTTTTGCATTGTACCAAGCATAGTAGTTAAAACCATGAGAATTCCTACAGCGACCTATCGCATTCAATTCCATAAAGACTTTCCCTTTGCAGCGGCTAGGGAAATCATTCACTATCTGGCTGATTTAGGTATTTCTGATTTATATGCATCGCCAATTTTTAAGGCTAGGGCTGGTAGTACACATGGGTATGATGTTGTTGACCATACTCAACTCAATCCGGAACTCGGAACCTCCGAGCAGTTTGAGGTGTTGGTAAGTGAACTGCAACAACTTCAGATGGGTTGGCTTCAAGATATTGTGCCTAATCACATGGCATACGATAGCGAGAATCCTTACTTAATGGATGTGTTAGAAAATGGAGCAAACTCTGAATCATCTGATTTCTTTGATATTGAATGGAACCATGCCTATGAGGTGTTCCGAGGTAAGGTACTTGCCCCTTTATTAGGTAATTTTTATGGGGAATGTTTAGAAAATGGTGAGATTAAAATTGCTTATGATGAGACTGGTTTAAGTATTAATTACTATGCACTTAAGTTACCTGTTAGGATTGAATCCTATAGTCAGTTCATTACCCAAAACTTAGGTCAACTGGCTCGATCGTTGGGCAGGAAACATCCCGACTTTATTAAGCTGTTAGGGGCATTATACCTAATTAAAAGTATCGGGACGGAAACGAAGGGACGGGAACGCTACGATCAAATTGCTTTTGTTAAAGGTTTGCTATGGGAACTCTATAATCAAAATCCTGAGATTAAAGAATTTTTCGACTCTAATATTGTCCTGTTTAATGGTCAGGTCGGTGATTCAGAAAGCTTTAACCTTTTAGATAGTTTATTAGTTGATCAATTCTATCGTCTTTCCTTTTGGAAGGTGGGAGCCGAAGAAATTAACTATCGGCGATTCTTCACGGTGAATGAGTTGATCTCGGTCAAAGTTGAAGAACTAAAGGTTTTCCATAAAACCCATAGCTTGATCGAAGCATTAGTCAGAGATCGCAAGATCACTGGTTTAAGAATTGATCACATTGATGGTTTATACAACCCAACTCAATATTTAGAGCGACTGCAAGAGAAGGTAGGAGATACTTATATCACAGTTGAGAAGATTTTGGAGCTTCAGGAGGAACTCCCATCCCAATGGCAAATTCAAGGAACCAGTGGGTATGAATCACTAAATTATATTAATGGGATCTTTTGCCAATCCGATCATGAACAACGCTTCCAATCTATCTACTCTCAATTTACTAATGTTCGTGCCCCCTACGAAGAATTGGTAGCCGATAAAAAGCGATTGATTATTGAACGAAACTTGGCAGGAGATGTCTATAACCTGGCGCAAAAGCTCAAAGCGATTTCAGGACGAATGCGGCAGGGGGGTGATTTCACTGCCTATGGGCTGAAAAAGGCTTTAACTGAAGTCTTAGCACTATTTCCAGTTTACCGAACTTATATTAGTTCCTCGGATGTTAGTGAGGTCGATCGCGCCTATATTCAAACTACGATCGAACAGGCAAAAGAGAGAGTACCGCTGCTGTTCAAAGAGCTACATTTTATCGAACAACTCTTATTACATGAAAACGCAGTTCATCTGACTGAAGAACAAAAGGCAGAGCAATTGCATTTTGTTATGAAGCTACAACAGCTTACGGGACCGCTGATGGCAAAAGGCGTTGAAGACACTTTGTTGTATATCTACAATCAACTATTGTCCTTAAATGAAGTTGGTGGCAATCCAGGACACTTTGGCATCTCTCTGGACGTTTTTCATGAGTTTAATCATCGGAAATGCGATCGCTGGTTACACTCCATGAATGCAACTGCCACCCATGATACGAAACGAGGAGAAGATGTTCGCGCTAGATTAAATGTAATTTCTGAAATTCCCGAACAATGGGAAGAACAGTTACAGAAATGGAGTGAACTAAATCGACATCACAAATTGCGGATTAATGGAAAGATTGTCCCCGATCGTAATGATGAGTATTTCCTATATCAAACGCTAATTGGTGCATTTCCCTTTGAACAGGCAGAATTTCCTCAATTTGTTGAACGGCTCAAAAACTATGTGATTAAGGCAATTCGAGAAGCAAAGGTGCATACAGCCTGGTTAAGACCTGATAGTGCCTATGAAGAGGGCTACTTAAAGTTTGTCGATCAGGTTTTGCTAGATGATAGCAGTAATGAATTTCTCCAAGCATTCCGCCCATTCCAACAGCGGGTTGCCGAATATGGAGTATTTAATTCGCTGTCTCAAGTTCTTTTGAAAAATACAATTCCGGGAGTGCCTGATCTCTATCAGGGCTGTGAATTGTGGGATCTCAGTCTGGTCGATCCGGATAACCGTCGTCCGGTTGATTACCAACGACGCATGGCATTCCTAGAAGAAATTAAGGCGAAAATAGCACAGAATCCGTTAGATCTCATCAAGGAATTGCTATTGACTAAGGAAGATGGCAGAGTTAAGCTATTTCTGACTGCTCAAGTGCTGCAAGCTAGAAAGAACTATTTAGATCTGTTCCAGCAGGGTAATTATCAACCGATTAAAGTATCTGGTCAATTAGCGAATCATGTTGTGGCATTTGCTAGAAGCTACCAGGGACAAGTTGCGATCGCTTTAATTCCCCGATTCTTAACCCAAATGATTCAACCTAGTGACTTTCCCTTAGGAACGGCAGTTTGGCAAGATACGCAAATTGAGTTGGAACAGGGAATGCCTACAACCTGGAAAAACGTCATTACATCCCAACCAATTCAAGGGAATACTACTCTTTCAGTTGGAGCCATCTTGGCACACTTTCCAGTTGCGTTGTTGTTAGGTTAGAGTCTAACTAATGTCACTGAAATAATCCATCCGAACTGTCTCTGAATCCCTAATGCTAGGGGCTAAGAGGCAGTTCAGTAACGATCGCGATTTTTTCCAAACAACCGCTTAAAAATCAGCATGTAAAAAGCCTCCATTTGTAGGATAGAGGCTCTTTTAGAAATATTTTGAAGGAGTTACCTTCCTAAGTTGATATCACTGTATTGGTAAGCCTATACCTTAGTAAGGTTCAGCCGTTCTAGGCACATCAGTAGTCCGGATATTACGGGCTCCGACATACGAACCGATCAAAGCCGCTAAAAGACCTAAAAGTGAACCCAGGGCAAATGACCAACCAACAGTAGCGGCATTTCCAGCTATATCGCGGGTCTGTTGAGCGGTGAGGTTGGGATCTTGAACATCACCTGGAGTCGCCCCCGCTTGCTGTGCCTGATTAATAATTTCTCCAGCATTAGAGGCAACAACCCCAAATGCTCCGGCAACACCACTAGACAGTAACCAGGCGCTGACCGCTAAAGTTGTAGCCCAAAGAATGGCACCATTCAATAGCGCTGTACTCCGCTTCATTGGACCACAAGCACGAGCCGTTACCCATCCGCCTAAAAACAGAGAAATTAACAGGCTAATAATTGACCAAATTCCAACAGCAGAACCAACACCACCCGCATCAGTACGGGGTGCATCTGATCCTGCGATCGTCGATAAACCAATTGCTGCTCCAATTCCACTTAAAACAAGTTGTGAACTAATTGCTACAACTAAACCGGCAAAAATTGGACCCCAACGTACTCGATCGTGATAATCCACGGTTGTAGAGTAAGCTGGACGCTCAATTACGCGCCCTCGGGGTTCGTCTGTGTATGCCATCGCCTGTTTCCTCCTAGATGAACAATCAGCTATCAAAAGCTAAACTCAATAGTGTCAGTTTCAAAGTATGGAAATATCGAGGTATGTTTCATCTACCGCAAGAGAGAAGTATTAATTAACCTCCTCCGAATGTCCCTAAACTTAGGTAGAAGCAGGGGTATGCTATCACTTTTTAGTTTTGCCTCCGATGGCATTCCCAATACATGAAGTTTTATAATGGAAATTGATCAAGCATGTTTAAAACCTATCTTCCTCCTATAACTTTTGTGACTAATCGTATTGAGCAGCCAGAATGGATCTGATTTCACGGGATGATGTTTCTAGCTTTTAGGAGTAAAGTCGCAATCGCGTGTCTTTTTTCTGCCAGCTTTAATCTGAAACTTTGTGAACTGGAAATTTAGTTCTCTGAGATCACTTCTCGAGTTGACTGCAATAAAACCTGAGCAAATCCCGTTCTGGCGATCGCTTTATTATCAGACTTGGGTTTTGGTTTTAAGTAGAGCCAACCTAGCCAAAAGAAACTAACCATGGCTAGTTGTCCAATATCTCCAAGTGATAGTGAAGCATCGGTTAGGGCAGCAATGCTTCTGTCAATTACTCCAAATACCCAAACTAAATTACCAAACAACCAGGCTCGGTATTTAGGGGTGATTGAAGAAGTCAATTGTTCTGAAATTTGCTCGTAATTCATTGGTATTCACTCCAATCCTTAGAGATAAGTTATGTGTAACTAGAAAGTATCCATCCATTTAAAACTCAATCTCTGTATTGAAGAATTGCCTACCTAATTGTTAGGTTTAGCCTAATGCTTCCATTGCCAGATTAGAGTGAGAGCTGTATAAGTCAACGAACCGTTTGAACAAACTCATGGTTTCATGACTAGAAGCTTTTGTGAGGGTAACAAAGCTTTTCTGAGATAGCCGAGCGAGGTAGGGTAAATCCTCATAAAGAGTCAGGTAAGAAGCGGCATGTAGGAGCACCTGCAATAGAGATTTAGGCCATTCTAAGTTGCTGTAGATATCAATCAACAGTTCATGTTCCTGCTCACTGATCGGGATGACATTAAAGATCACAATGATGCGTTTGTTCCCATACGCTGGAACGTTTAGTTCGATCGTGTAAGGAGTATGTAATACTAGTTCAACTTCCGCAGTAGGCTGTCTCCAGATCTTTAAGACATTCATGGGTGAATCGAGAATCGTCTTGAACTTGAGCGCACCACCTAAGTCAGTCGGACGAAGATTCCCAACCTCGATTACCTTCAAATCATTGAGACTAAAACTATGCACCATTTCTAAATGCTTCAGGTTTAGTAGGTGATAGATTTGGCAGAGATAAGGAAACGGTAGGATATGTTTTTGGTTAATCAGGTGGTAGTTTTTTAGCTCTAGCATCCGATCTTGAGCCGCCGACAAATAGAGTTTGTCTTGATGTTCAATCAGATTCGTTAAGTAGTCTCCTGTTTTATTGACTTCATGCGTTACCAATCTGTTAGGCTTGAGATATAGCCAGATCGAGAAGAGCAAGGATACTATGATGACTTGAGAAAATTCAGTGAAGGATACATAGTTATCCGCAAAAATAGAAAATCCTCTATCTACTGCGCCAAATATGCATAGTGGGATACCAAATAACCAAATAAAATTTCTCAACTTAGCCATAAAAATTAATCTCCGCAAATCACAATACCTTTAAGCCTTGCTTTAAATACCTGCTAGTGCTTTCTTAACTTATAGTAATAATTTATCGACTATGAATGCCCTCTATCTGTGGTTAAAGTTAGCTATAGATCGGCTATTGATTAGGGTATATATATGAAATAAGGGCTTTAACTGCCTCGATCGATTTTTTTGAGACATGAGTCTCCTAAGTTTGAAATCCAATAAATTCAGTGGCAGAAAGAATCTAGCTTGATCGGCTGTTGAGAGCAGTCCTGAACTACTAATGCGTTCTTTGATAAGACTATTTAGCCTGGAATTAGCTCTATTTTTCTAAAGAGATTAATGCCTTAATTTCTAAAATTAAGTATCGAGTCAGAGCAAAGTTTATAGCGATTAGTAGAGAAAACTACCCTTTATACTTTGGTTGCCAGCATCGATTAACAATTCAGCTAATGATTAGGTAGCTAACCTTCTTCTCTGATACCCATAGAAGCTTAAGTCCGTCATCCACCATTAGACAGACAACCAGATCTGGAAAGCTATAGCAATTCTCCTGATAAGAATATAGTTCTGTTGTTCGGTACGACTGGAGGATTTTGGCTTCTATCTCAAGCATGAGTTTATTTAAACTTAGTATGTGGTGATTAACACATAAAGGTTCTACTATTGAATATTAAGATTAAAATGGCGTTTACTTGCTTAATTAACTCTATGCCTTTAGAGAGTTTAAAAAAGCCGGATCTGGAAGAATAGTTTAAGCAGATCAATATCTTTAAGCTAAAACCTTAGATGGTTCAATCCTTACTGCCATTACAAACTTTCTATTTACCCAAAATTAAATTTGCCGCTCAATTAGAACCGCATGTTATGGGTAGACACGGTGATCGATTCCTTGCTGGTCAACGATCGCTACGTTTACCATTAATATTTTTTCGGAAAACTAATAAATTAAGGCGTTGAGTCAAGAAGTGATCTCTAACTCAAACCAACAGCGAGTACCAGGAAAGCTGCA
Source organism: Pantanalinema rosaneae CENA516 (assembly GCF_050753385.1). Lineage (NCBI taxonomy): Bacteria > Bacillati > Cyanobacteriota > Cyanophyceae > Leptolyngbyales > Leptolyngbyaceae > Pantanalinema > Pantanalinema rosaneae. The sequence goes on along the minus strand of NZ_JBLZFZ010000008.1, from coordinate 37,411 downwards.
CATGAACACGATTAATTCATTGAGTCGGCGAGTTGCAATGATGCATGGGCGCTTGTCGGAGTTGTACCAAAATGTCAACGCCTCATCGTCTCCTTCACCCGATCTCTTACCAGTTGCCCTGAAAGAACTTGGTGTTGTCTCGGAAGAATTGCAAGTCGCGATCGATGAGCTTAGACGACAAAATGAGCGATTAATTTCGGCTCAAAACCAAATTGAACAGGAACGCCAACGGTATCAAAATCTATTTGAGTCTGTTTCTGATGCGTGTTTAGTTACCGATGCGCATAGCGTGATTCAGGAAGCCAATCAGGCAATGGCGGATTTAATCAATGGGCAGCCGTCTGCTTTGATTGGTAAATCCTTGCTCAATTTAGTTCCCTTAGAAGAACAGCCTTTATTACAGACAAAACTGGCTTTACTCGCACAAAATCAACAGGTTGAGTTTTCAGTGCGGTTACAGCAATATTCGTCAGAGTTTGTTAATGTTGCTCTCACAGTCCAAGCCATTCGTAACCAGGAGGGACAGTCCCCGCTACTATTATGGATGATGCGAGACATTACAGAGCGCAAACGAGCCGAAGCCGCTTTGGAGAATCCTGATTACAACCTCTGTCAGGATCGCCCCTACTATCACTATAACAAGGGCGAAATTATTCCTCTAGAAGCTCAATCGATTTGGTTAGTCTCTGAAGGAGTTGTGAAATTAACGACTCTATCAGAGCGAGGCGAGGAGATGTTAGTTGGATTAATTGGTGAAACCATGGTGTTCGGCTCCAATCTCACGACATTACAAACCTATCAAGCGATCGCGCTTTCAGACGTTAAACTGAGTTTAATTTCCCTGACTGAAGTAGCTCAATCCTCGCGATTAGCGCAATTACTTTTACCATCTGTGATTCGTCGTCTCCAGCAAACTGAGAATCTTTTAGCTATTTATGAACAGATTCGGGTAGAAGACCGCTTACATCGCTTACTCCGCCTATTAAAACAATCCATTGGTCAGCCGGTAGAACAGGGAACTCGCCTGCGTGCCCGTCTGACCCATCAGGACTTCGCTGGAGCCTGTTGCACGACCCGAGTGACCATTACTCGCTTATTGGGCAAGTTACAGCAGCAGGGCAAAGTTGTGCTGGATGCCCATAATCATCTTGTGCTAAAAGATTGACTTGACTGAGAGAGTAGGGGCAGTGCGGACAATACTTCAAACGATTTGCCAGTCAATCAGACTCCGTTGCGGCAGCGCATTGGTTTAATCGGAATTTCAATCCGGAATTCTGCTCCCCGTCCTGGTTCAGAGAAACAGGCAAAACTACCACCATGTTTTTCTACCACGATCTGGTAGCTAATCGATAATCCTAGACCTGTGCCTTTACCAACGGGTTTCGTCGTAAAGAATGGATCAAATAAATTTTTCCTCACCTCTTCTGTCATGCCAACCCCATTATCTTGGATGGAGATACGGACTCGATCGTCATCCAATTGGGTGGTTTGAATCCGAATTTTGGGATCAGTGAAGCCAGGTGTAGTCTCCTGGTGCGATCGAGCATTGTCTCGGGCATCATCCAGAGCTTCGATCGCGTTTGCCAACACATTCATAAATACCTGATTTAACTGTCCGGCGTAACATTCTACTTTTGGTAGGTTGCCGTACTCCTTAATAATCTGAACGGCTGAACCACTTCCCGTTGGTTTCAGACGACTTTGCAAAATCAGTAATGTGCTATCAATGCCTTCATGGACATCCACTGGTTTCATTTCCGCTTCGTCTAGTCGGGAGAAATTGCGTAATGACAGCACAATTTGTCGGATGCGTTCTGCCCCCAACATCATAGAAGACAACAGCTTAGGCAAGTCCTCAGCAATAAAATTAACATCAATGTCTTCTTCATACTCTCGAATCTGGGGAATTGTATCGGGAACATGCTCATGATAGAGATCAACCAGTTCTAGAAGATCGCGAATGTAATTGCTGGCGTGGGTTAAGTTGCCAGTAATAAAGTTAACTGGATTGTTGATTTCATGGGCAATACCAGCGACCATTTGCCCCAAACTAGACATCTTCTCACTTTGGATCAGTTGGCTCTGAGTTTGTTTCAGATTGTGTAATGCCTGACTTAACTGCTGGGCTTGGGTTTGGGCAGCAAAGGCAGCCGCTCGCGTTTGAGCATATAACTCTGCTTGATCGATCGCAATCGCAATTTGATCGACCACAGCTTGTAACAACTCCACCTCCCGATCGCTCCAGGAACGCATCCCACTACTATGGCTACACATAATCGCCCCTAGTTGACCAGACCGGGTTTCTACCGGCAGCAGGAGTTGAGAGGTAATGCCCAAATCCTGTAACACTGTGCGGATGGGTTGATTTAAATTGACATCGGTTGCGACATCATCAATCCGAACTAAATTCAAACTTAAGACCTGCTCACTTAATGGTTTAGCCTGGGTTTCTGGACATTCTCCGACTAAACTGGGGAGTTCGGGTAACTTGGCTTCATGGGTAATGGCTAACACCGATTGATTCGAATCAGCCCAGCACCAGAGAAAATGACAACGATCGATTTGTAATAATGCGCGAATTTCGTTGACGGCTTTGCCCAAAATCGTATCGAGATCCAGGGAGTTCCGAATCTGATTAGCTAACCGAAATAATAGTGCCTCCCGACTATCTAGCAATGCTTCCCGCGCCCAGGTGCGATCGATGGCGACAGCAATACTGTTGACCAATGATTCCATAACGGTTTGAATCGCAGAAGTCAACGGTTGCCGACTAAATAATGCCATCACGCCAATCAATTGATCTTCCAACACTAAAGGATAACCAGCAAAGGCAACAATACCTTCTTGTTGTAACCAGTCTTTAGCGCCAATGATAATATCATCAACAGCGGTATTGCTGAGATACGCTGTTCGGTTTTGTGCCACGAAGCCAATAATGGAAATGCCTAGTGGAATTCGACTATGAAAGTCATCGGTATAACTATGTTGTCCAGCGATCGCTTGCAATTCCAATAGATTCATTTTTTGGTTAAAGGTCCAGAGGCGCACCGAAGCCAGACCCGGATATTGGGCGATCGCCTGCACACAATGATCCAGAATTTCTGGCAAACTGCCAGCTTGTGATAGGGCAGCCACTACTTCGGTACTCAGGGTTGAGAGTTGCGTCCGTTGCACTAGCTCCGCTTCCATTCGCGCTAAGATGATGGAATTACGCCGGGACTCTAACAACGTTACGACCTGTTGGGCTAAAACCTGGAGCATTTGTTGTTGAGCGATCGTCAACTGGCGCGGTTGATCATCCAATACACATAACACTCCTAACGCGATGCCATCCCCATTGACTAATGGTATGCCAGCATAAAATCGCAGGTGAGGAGCCTCTGTCACTAACGGGTGATCAATGAACCGTGGGTCACTTAAGGCATCCGGGACAACAAACAGGTTGGGTTGCTGAATCGCATAGTCACAAAATGCCATCTCGCGCAGCGATTCTGTGATCTCTAATCCTACCTTTGCCTTAAACCATTGGCGACTGGCATCACTGAAACTGATCAACGCGATCGGGGTTTGGCAAACCTGGGCGGCTAACTGCGTAATCTCATCAAACGCTGGTTCTGGTTCTGTATCTAAAATTTGATACTGCTGCAATACTTGCAACCGCAAGGCTTCGTCAATCAACAAACAGGATGCTGGTGCAGACTGGATCGTTTCAACAGACTGATTAGGCTGGGGATTGACAGGTAATAATTCTTGGCGTTGCTGATAATGGGTCTTTTGCATACCGTTGACATCCACAGCGTTCATCCAACTTGATAGCTATAGAGTGCCCATTGCCTGTAGCTGGTATACAATTAGTTCACTTTTCGTTATTTAAAAAATATATTTCGATAAAATACTTCAAGTATTGCCTGATTGAAGTGCGGCTTGAGTGCTACTGAAGTGCGGTGATGAGAAGCAATGGCTGGTTTACGCGAAGCCCTACCCATCTGGAAGTATAAAAATTATTTAAGGGCTGTCTCTTCAGGGGGCAAGACGGGCATCTCTAGAGTGAAAGGGCTCAATTCATTCAGGGTATCTACAATCCGTCCTATGCCCAGTGAGCTGACTTTCTCTCATTATCCAGATTGTTTGCAGGTCACTATGTTGAAAGTTTTAGCAGTAGACGACAGCCCAGTGATGCAAGAACTGATTCGGCGGGCATTAGTGAGCCATTATCAAGTGCTGGTGGCAGATAATGCCGTTGATGCCCTCAGTACCTTGTCCCGTGAAGATATTATTGTCCTCCTTCTAGATGTCTCTATGCCCGATATTGATGGCTTGGAACTGTGCCGTACCATTCGGAATTTACCTCAGTTTCAGGCTTTACCGATCGTCATGTTGACCGCCCGCGATCGTGCCTTCGACAAAATTCAGGGTCGCCTCGCCGGAGCCACGGAATATCTCACCAAGCCCTTCGATGCCGAACAACTCTGTGCAGTGGTGGGTAAATATATTAAAACTGGGGTTTAACCCTTAACAATGCTTCAGCACCCAAGTCTGGATTAGCTCATTCACCTGATCTGGAACTTCATCATGGGGACAATGACCTGCCCGCAAATAGTGTTCTGTTAACTGGGCATAATGCTGGCGGAATTTTGCGCCGCGATCGCGAGAGTTCATCCAGGGATCGGCTTCTCCCCAAATCATCAGTAACGGACAAGTGAGTTGCTTCAGTAACGTATCCACTTTCTCCCCTTGCGGAGTCCGAAACACGGAGGCAAAGACTTTAGCCGCACCATAATCACAGGACGGACGATAGATCGCGTCCACTAATTCATCGGTGACTGCACTTTGATTTAAGTACACTCGCTCCAAGGTTTTGCGAATGGTGGATTTTTGCCGCACATACTGAAACAGCAGTGAACTGGCCCAATCTTGCTGAAATAGGGTTTGGATGGTTTGTCCTAAGACTTCCCGCAGGGGATTTGGGGATGGTGTGGGTTCGGGATCACTAAATGGCCCGGCACTGTTAATTAACACTAATCCGGCAACTGACTCAGACCGTTGCGCTGCCGTACAAAGGGATGTATATCCCCCCAACGAGTTGCCCGCTAATACCGCCGGTTGACCCATCACCTGAGTAATAAACTCATGCAGTTGATCGCGCCAAAGCTCTCCACTGTACTGCCGATCGGGTTTTGCCGATCGCCCAAAGCCCAATAAATCGATCGCCCAAACCTCGAACTCGGCACTCAGTCCAGCTAAATTTTTGCGCCAATGGTCGGTGGATGCCCCAAAGCCATGAACCAGTAGGAGCGGAGGACGATCGGGACGGCGTTCTCCCGCTTTCACGTAGTAGATTGATTGACCTTGCCATTGCCAGTGCTGACCCAGGGATGGAGCGACGATCGACGGTGACTGCATAGGAGACGCTGTATCAGAATGTTAAGAGGTGTAAAACCACTCTCATTATTCTAGAACAGCCTTTCCCTCATTGGGATTGCCGTAGTTGCCGAACTCGCTGCCGAAATGTCCTCAGTGTGGGACTTCTTCCTTCGATCGAACTCTGGGCCACAAACTCGGAAATTAGCTCAACGACTGGAACATCTGGAAATATCGGGCTAGTGAAAGATTCGACGTATTTTCCGTCGTGCAGCAGATAAATCTGGAAGCGATGCTCTGCATACCGCCATAATTCAGGCACTTGCAGGGCTTCGTAAGCCTCAATCTGAGTTTTTGAGGTGACATCAACTTCGATCGCTAAATCCGGGGGTGGATCAAGGCTTAAGTCTAGTCGGCGCTTGCCTCGCATCGCTAGATGGTTCTGAATGTAAAAACATTGGTCAGGTTCGATCCCACTTGCCATATCTTGCCGCTTAAATGTTGTGGAGCCAAAGCACTCACAATCTCGTTCTAACTCCTCTAGTAAAATCTTGACCATATCGCCAATGATCTCTTTATCAACCTCGTGTTCTGGTAGCGGCATTCTCAGCTCTAGCATCCCCTGACTATAGGCAATCCGGGTTGCCCGGTGATCTCCTAGTTCAGCCAAAATGGCTTCAAATTCTTGCCAGTTGACCTCTTCCAGAATCAGACGATGACCTGGCGGAACTCGCAGTTGTCTTAGTTGCAATGTCACCATCAGCAGTCAACTCCGGGATAAAGCGGGTTGGGGGGCAGAGCGGTGGCGGCGCATAACCATATCGATCCCGCCTGCGGGGGCGATCGTCACTCCACGGCGTTGCGGTAGGACGGGGCGATCGTGGGCTAACGCTAGGTCGTAGCGGGTCAGAATGGTGGCTAATACCAGCTTCATCTCATACATGGCAAAGGCGGCTCCAATGCAACGGCGATGCCCACCGCCAAACGGCATATATTCGTAAGGAGAAAATTGCCGCTCCAGGAAGCGATCGGGCTGGAACTGAAATGAATTGGGATACAGATCTTCGCGGTGATGGGTGAGGTAAATACAGGGGACGAGCAGTGTCTCCGGGGAAAACTCATACCCGCCGATCGTGCAGGGGGTTCTGACAATCCGTGGGGTAGCGACAAATCCCACGGGATAGATCCGCAATGTTTCCGAACAGACCGCATTCAGGTAGGGCAACCGCATGATCGCCCCCGCCTCCGATCGATCGCCCAAGCAGTCCAATTCTGCCATTAATCTAGATTTCACTTCAGGTAAGCGATGAATCCAATACAAGGCCCAACTCAGGGCTGTGGCAGTCGTTTCATGTCCAGCGACCAATAATGTCATGAGTTCGTCCCGCAATTCGATGTCGGTTAACGGTTCTCCGGCTTCATCGCGGGCGGCTAAAAGGAGGCTCAGAATATCGGTCTGGTTAGGGTCTGGGTGTTGGCGACGATCGGCGATTTCAGCATACAGCAATTCATCCACCTGCTGTTTGAGGTATTGAAAACGCCCCCCCGGACTCCATCGCCCCCAATCTTGCTGCATAAAGGAGAAAAAGCCCATTGCAAAGCCAAACCGGGATGAGGTCAGATGGAGTAAGGTATTCAGTCGCTCTTTCAGATCGTGATAGCGTTGGCCTGCTGTGATGCCAAATACTGCTTGCATAATCACTTGCAAGGAAATGGCTTGCATAAACGGACGGGCGGCAAACGGGCGATCGACTTCCCATTGCTGGGTTACAGTTTCAGTAATCTGACAAATCAAGTCGCCATAGGTCTTCATCCGCTCGCCATGTAGGGGCGGCATGAGTAATTGTCGATGGCGTTGGTGCCGATCGCCATCTAACAACAGTAACGAGTTGTTACCTAACATCATGCGTAGGATGAAGTTCGCCCGTCCTGAATCAAATTTTTCATAACCCGTAGTAAAAATTTGGGCGATCGCCTCTGGATGGCTGACGATAACCAAATTACGAAACTTCCCCAGTTGCGGCGCAAAACAATCTCCGTAGCGGCGTGAACAGTCATCCAAAAAATCTAATGGGCGCAAAATCCATTGGCTGAGTTGCCAGAGTCCGGGCGTACTGGGAGCTGGAGGATGTTTGGTTGCCATCATTCGGTTACTGCAAAGGTCGATGGTACGGTTTTGGGCAGATATCCCCATACCCACGATAGCCGAGGACACGCTAGATCTAGAGGTAGATGCAAAGTTTGTCTTAAATAGAGACAAATACAGTAGTGGGTAAAGGAGTGAGATTATGACTTCCTGGCGCGATCGGCTCAACCGCATGACGGGTAAAACCCGCTTTGTGGTCTGTCGGCTATTCCTGCATCTGGCAGGGAAGGAGGTGGCTCCCTTACTCGGAGTCCTGAATCAGGCGGGTCGTGATGCGATCGACTCCGATGGAGATCTCCAGGTGTTAGGAGAAGGGCTGGTTAGCATTTGCCAGAGCCTTTTAGAGCATGAAATCTATTGGCAGTCCGCTGCGAACGAAGGGGATGTGTTTTGGGATGAAGGGGAAGCCGGGGATTATGTCACCGAGCTATTTACCGATTCTGCTCAGCGGTACGGCAGCGCCCCCGAACTCGATGCCCTGGATCAACCGGATGATGCCGACTTTGCCCTGCCCGTGACCCATAATCTGGTGGTGATGATCACGGCAGCATTTGAAGGCGAAGTCCCAGAACTGGAAACCGATCTGGCGAACATGACGGCGATGAAAGCTGGACTGAAAGCATTGATCAATCTCCACTATGGCGAGAGACTAAGAGCTATTCAGGTGCATTTCTCTCCCGCTCGGTTGGGAGATGAACTCACCGCCGATCAAATCTTGACCAATTTTCCGGAGTTAGTACCGCTGTAACACAACCATGTTGATTTCATCCATTCAAACTATGTTTCGCAAATTTGTGCTGTTCTCAATGGCACTGACCCTCGTGTGGTCAAGCATTGGGTGTGGCAATAACTCATCGTTGGGGGAGCCCTATTCCAACCTGCCCCAAAGCCAATCTGAGGGACGCACGATCGCGATGGCGCAGCGTCTATCTGATGGTAAATATCCCATCCAACAAGCCACTTACAACGATGCCGAAGGCGAATATCGGGTCGCTTTGTTGAACACCAAGCCCGGTGAATCTTCGATGTTTAGCAGCACCAACTTACCCATGGCGCGGCTCACAGATGAAGAAGTTTCGGCTAAGGAAAAAAGCTATCTCAAGGTTGAAAATGGTCAACCGTCACTGCATCTGACCGAAGATTACAAAATTGAGTATGTCCATAATGTGACGGAAACCCAAACCAATCCGGCGACCGGACAACCTCAGACTGTTGTAGTCCGCCAAGAATCGAGTTTCTGGACTCCGTTTGCTGGCGCTTTAGCGGGTCAGGCGATCGGGAGCATGTTGTTTAGACCTCACTATTACATGCCGCCCGTGTACCAACCCGGAGTGATGATGGGCTATGGCAGCTACGGAACGACCTATAACCAGGCGGTATCCAGCTATCAGCAACGCTATAGCCGCCCACCTGCCGAGGTCAAAAACCGTCAAGCCTTCCGCACGACCGGACAATTGCGATCTCCGTCCTCTAGTCGATCGCGCCTGAATACGCCCCGGACTGCCACTCGCGATCGTTCCACGGGCTCCGGATTTGGCACAAACACCCTGCGTCGCAATAATGCCAACTATAACAATCAGCGATCGCGCGGAAGTTTTGGTAGCAGCGGTAGCCGGATGCGTCCTTCACGCGGATTTAGCCGCCGTCGGTAATCTTAAACCGAATGATAACTAATTGATGCAAGGGGCGATCGTACTTGGGCGATCGCCCCTTGTATGGTTTCTAGCCGCGTTGTTGCATGAAGAGGGGTTGGGGAAGGATAATTATCAAGACCGTATCCTGTATGCCGTGCAATCCTGCATGGAACGCTAGAAGCAGCAAGGCAAGGGTTACGAGCGACAGCGTTGCTGTGGAATTTCCATCCCTACAATCGCGAAGTTCAGGCGCTAGAGCCGCATTCCATGTCTCCCTTTGAGCACCTCAACGGCTTCTGTTATCCCGATCACTGGTTACGCAATTTCCTGATTGCGTCTTCCTGGAATGACTGTGGACTGGCAAAACCTAACAAACACAAACTTGATTAGAACTAGTAACTTTTAAGATGGAACAAACTATTACTATAGATGCCTATCGGGCGGTGGCACTTCAGTTGACCTGTTATGCGGTTAACCAAGCCGTCGATCGCGCTGAAGCTCGCACATTGATGCAACAGGCGATCGATCGCATCGGTGCCCAAATTGCTGCCAGCCTTGCCTTCATTGGTACTGACTGTCGGTTGGTCGTTTTACCAGAATATTTTCTGACAGGATTTCCTCTGGGGGAACCATTCGCCGTGTGGGCAGATAAAGCCTGTTTAGACATGGCGGGGGCTGAGTATGAAGCCCTGGGGCGAATTGCCCAAAAACATCGGATTTTTCTAGCGGGGAATGCCTACGAACTCGATCGCCATTTTCCTAAACTGTACTTTCAAACTTGCTTTGTGATTGCTCCCAATGGCAATGTGGTGTTGCGCTATCGTCGCCTCAACTCCATGTTTGCGCCCACTCCCCATGATGTCTGGGATCAATACCTGGATCACTACGGGCTAGAAGGCGTTTTTCCCGTAGCTAAGACCGAGATTGGCAATCTAGCCGCCCTTGCCTCCGATGAAATTCTGTTTCCCGAAGTTGCCCGGTGTCTGATGATGCGCGGTGCGGAAGTGTTTCTCCACTCGACTTCAGAAGTGTACGGTAGTAAGGAGCGATCGCCTAAAGACATTGCCAAAATCAGTCGCGCTGTGGAAAACATGGCATACGTTGTTTCGGCTAACACTGCCGGAATTGCCCAAATTCCCATCCCGATCGCGTCCGCCGATGGGGGGTCTAAAATCATTGATTATCGAGGATTAGTCTTAGCTGAAACTGCGACCGGGGAGAGTATGGCAGCCTTTGCCGAAATTGATCTGGCGGCATTGCGTCGCTATCGTCGTCGTCCCGGATTAACCAATTTGCTGTCTCGGCAGCGCTTTGAACTGTATGCCGAGAGCTACCGTCAGGCTCAGTTTTATCCAGCCAACACGATGCTGAATGGCGAAGTCGATCGCCAGCACTTCTTGCAAACTCAGCAGCAGACGATCGCGCACTTAACTGACTCAGACGTGATTTAGACTAAGACAATGACGATCTAGCCGCCAGTTATCGAGAGGCAGGACACCATGAATGCAGCGATCGCAGTTCGCAATCCTCGTACAGGTGAGGTCGATGATTGGATTACGCCACCCACGATCGCGGACTTAGCCGCACAATGCGATCGCTTACGCAAGGCTCAAATTGATTGGCAGCAGGGCGGTTTGGCGGCACGAATTAAGGCATTACAGCAGTGGCAGCAGGCTGTCCAAGCAAATCGAGATCAGTTAATTCAGGCATTGGTAACGGATACAGGACGGCTATCTGTTTCTGTGTTAGAAGTGGATTCATTTCTAGGTAGCCTCGATCGCTGGTGCAAACTGGCTCCTGACCTGTTACGGGGAGAAGAACGGAATACAGCGGTTCCCTTTATTCGCTTGCAGCAAACGGCTGTGCCCTATCCCTTAGTTGGTGTGATTAGCCCCTGGAATTTTCCGCTGTTGCTGGCAACGATCGACACGATTCCAGCGCTGTTAGCGGGCTGTGCTGTCGTGGTCAAGCCGAGTGAAATTGCCCCTCGGTTTATGGAGCCATTGATGCAAACGATCGCAACTGTTCCCTCATTACAAGCGGTACTGACTTACATTCCGGGAGCCGGAGAAACCGGAGCCAATTTAATTGAGCAGGTCGATCTGATTTGCTTTACAGGCAGTGTGGCAACAGGTCGTCAGGTAGCCACAGCAGCGGCTCAACGCTTTATTCCAGCTTTTTTAGAGTTAGGCGGTAAAGATCCGGCGATCGTGCTGGAATCCGCTGACTTAGAGTTAGCCACCTCCGCGATTTTGTGGGGTTCACTGGTCAATACGGGGCAATCCTGTTTATCGATCGAGCGAATTTATGTTGCCGACACGATCGTTGAACAATTTGTGGATCAGCTAGTGACAAAAGCTAAAGCACTCAAGCTTGCCTATCCCACGGTGGATGCTGGACAAATTGGACCGATCATTGCCGAACGGCAGGCAACCATCATTGCCGATCATCTACAAGACGCGACCGCGAAAGGTGCGATCGTTCACTGTGGAGGCAAGGTCGAAGTGCTGGAAGGGGGGCTATGGTGTCGTCCAACGGTGCTGACTAAGGTGAATCACTCAATGAAAGTGATGATGGAAGAGACGTTTGCCCCGATTATGCCTGTAATGTCATTTTCTACGGTAGCGGAAGCGATTGATTTAGCCAATGACACCATTTATGGGTTGAGTGCGGCTGTGTTTGCTGGGTCAGAAGTTGAAGCGATCGCGATCGCTGAACAGATCAATGCTGGTGCTATTAGCATCAATGATGCGGCTCTGACTGCCATCATGCATGAAGGTGAGAAAAATGCGTTTAAGTTCTCAGGTCTGGGGGGTTCCCGAATGGGGGCAGCGGCGCTGAAGCGATTTATGCGCAAAAAAGCCTTGTTGATTAAAACGCAGGCGATCGCAGACCCCTGGTGGTTTCCATCCTAGAACTGGAGATTAAATGTTGTAACTAACTGCTTCCTCTTCCCTCAATTAAAGCTATTCAGTGGTTAATTCCGCAGCAGGAAATGGCAATGTCTAATATTCGAGCAGAAATGCCTGTTCTCGCCCGTCATGAAGGGGAATGGACTGGAACCTATACTCTGGTCGATCCAGCGGCAAATATTCTCGACCAGCATGAAGCCCGCCTCTCCTGTCAGTTTCCACAGGCAGGGGAGTACGATTACTATCAAATCAACCGCTACACCTGGGCAAATGGCAAGCAAGAGGAACACCAGTTTCCCGGTATCTACCGAGATAAAAAACTGTGGTTTGATACGGAGCGGATTCAAGGACACGCTTGGGAAGTGGATGATGCCACGCTGATCCTGTGGTTTTCCTACAAAACCGTTCCAGACTTTTACCTCTATGAAATGATTCAAATCAGTCCTTGTAATAATCACCGCACTCGCACTTGGCATTGGTTTAAACATCATCAACTGTTTCAACGCACTCTGATTCAAGAACAACGGCTTAATTCATCCACTTAGCAGCGTCATCACACAATTATGTCTCCTCGAATTAAACGGGCTTTTCTCGATACTGAAGATGGTCAAATTCATTACCGCGTTGGAGGGGAAGGAAAACCGCTTTTACTGCTGCACATGAATCCTCGCAGTAGCGATGAATTCCGCGAGTTGATGCCACTATTCATCGAACAGGGACGACAGGCGATCGCTATGGATCTGATGGGATTTGGTGACTCTGATAAGCCATCTCGCCTGTATTCCGTTGCCGACTATGCCAAAACGGCGATCGCGCTTTTGGATCAATTAGGCATAGAACAGACGGATGTGTTGGGCAATCACACGGGGGCTTTTGTTGCGGGTGAAATTGCTGTTGCCTATCCCGATCGCGTCAAGAAACTAATTTTGTGCAATGTCGCTGGCTTTGGTGAATCGGGAAAAGCAGAGTTAATGCGGCGATTCAAGGAAGGTTTTGTAATTCAGCCAGATGGTTCGCATTTAATGGCACGTTGGCTGGCTCGCAGCCGCTATGTTGGCTCAGCAGAGTTGAATCATCGTTGGGTGTTGGATGATTTGAAGTGTTTCGGCTATCCGCTATATGCCGTTTGGGCAGTCGGCAACTATTGCATTGATGCTGCCGAACGCTTTCATGCTATTCAGTGTCCGACGCTGATTTTGTGGGGAATTGATGATGTCCAGGAGTTTGAGCATCTAGGATTAGCGTTGGCAAAGGACCGCTATTTTGTTTCTCAAGCGATTCCTCACGGTAAAGTTGTGGAGATTAACGGGGGAACGATTTGTATGATGAATCAAATGCCAACAGAAATCTCACAAATAGTGGGCGAGTTTCTGAATGAATAGAACAATCCCATCAGCAACTTACTGCAACAGGGTTGAGTAACACTTTTAGAAGCGCGATCGTCATTACCAAGCCTCCCACTCTAGCCTTAGCCTACAACGAAGTTGTGACCTATAATCACTATCGAGGATTCACGTTCCCAATTAGCGGCAACCCTAGCCTAAAACTCAACACCAGCCGCTCTCAATTGTCCGCTGCGTTGGGGGTGTTATGCTATGCTATGGATAGTGGCTGGTTGACTGATAAAACTCTTTTGCCCTCATCCCCAACCCTTCTCCCAGAGGGAGAAAGGAGCCGATCCAGTATTTTGTTCCCTCTCCTGTGGGAGAGGGCTAGGGTGTAGCTTGCTTCCCGCAGGGTGGGTGGTTCGGGCAATAGCTTAAGAGATTTGTCAGTCAATCAGGGATAGTGTTTTGGATTCTCAATCAATAGCCCTTCGTTAACAGTGGCTAGTGCTGCGTCAAAACTAGGAATTAGGGTTGGCAACTGCGTCTAGATCGGCGAAGGTGTATAAAGCGCGAGGGTGCTTTATGCAGAAGAAATACATTGTCCGATTAAGCGAAGACGAACGGTGTGAGCTACGTGAAGTGATTAAAAAACTCAAAGGCAGTAGCCAGAAGGTCAGACGTGCCCAGATCCTGCTAAAAGCAGATATCGAAGGAGCGAACTGGACAGATGAGCGGATTGCCGAAGCCTTCGGTTGTCGCACTAAAACAGTAGAAAATATTCGGCAACGATTAGTTGAGAAGGGTTTTGAGGAAACACTCAATGCTGCCCCTCGCCTGAAACCTCCCACTGAAAAACTTCTCGATGGAGAACAGGAAGCTCGGATCATTGCCTTGCGGTTGGGACCACCACCGAAAGGGTACGCGAACTGGTCACTGCGGCTATTGTCACGCAAAGTGGTTGAACTGGGCATCACCGATAGCATCAGCCATGAGACAGTCCGACGCACCCTTAAAAAAATGGGATGACCAATCGCAAGATTCAGTATTGGGTGATTCCGCCGACTGAAGATGGTGAGTTCGTTGCAAACATGGAAGCGGTTCTCGATACCTATGCCCAACCCTACAATCCAAAGTGTCCGGTGATCTGCATGGACGAACAACCTGTGCAGTTACAACGGGAGGTTCGCACACCCATTGCTGCAACAGCCAAACAGCCCAAGCGAGTCGATTACGAGTATGAGCGTGCCGGAACTGCCAGCATTTTTATGTTTACTGAACCCTTGGCAGGTTGGCGGGAAGTGAGTGTTCGGCAAAGACGAACGAAAGCGGATTGGGCAACCGAAATGGCTCAACTGTTGGAAGGGCGCTATGCCGACTGTGAAAAGGTCATTCTCGTTTGCGACCAATTGAACACTCACACCAAAGGTGCTTTCTACGAAGTCTTTGAGCCTCAAAGAGCACGTCAGTTGGTGCAGCGCATCGAATTTTGTTATACCCCTAAGCATGGTAGCTGGCTGAACATCGCTGAAAACGAATTGAGTTCAATGACGCGCCAGTGTATCGGTAACGAACGTTTTGGTGACATCGAAACCCTACAAGAGGCAACGGCGGCTTGGTCAACTGATGTTAACAACACTCAACGGGGTGTTGATTGGCAGATGAAGATCGATGATGCTCGATGTAAGCTCACCTCTGTCTACCCTAAAATTAAGCTGTGACGCAGCACTAGGTTTAACTCTTCTGCTACACAAGACAAAGCCCACTGGTTTAAGGGACACGGTAGGCGCTTAATTGCAACGCCAGCCCTGGACATCAACTCTTTGGAATTGAATGTCTAAACTTTTATTGCTTAATGCCAGATCTAACGGCATATTCTAATCTGAGGAACAACTACATACCAATCTTCTAAGATGTCTCCATTAACTTCATCGGTCTTCAAGTGCCTATATACATTTCTCACAGTCACTTCTTTATCTTGAAACTGAAACTTCCTCAACTCAATATTTCTTCTTGCAAGTTCTATAGTTGCGTTACTCGAAAGTTCACCGATTTCTATGTTGTCAGAGGTGTAAATTCCCCAGTTATTTTGAAAGCGATTTATCTTTATTTTTAATTGATTACCTTCCTGAAGCTGCTTAATCAGATCTTGATTTTCTCTAGTTGCTTTATAACCCAAATTTATATCTCCTCCGTCTTTCACCAGGCTCCCATAGGGAGATAAATCTACATAAAAGACAAACTGAGGTGGATCAATAGATATATTCTCAATAGGATATGGGGTTGCTTCTGATTCCTGGATAAATCGAGAGTTTTGAGAATGGGTTAAAATCAGCTTTTCTTTGGCACGAGTCATGGCTACATAAAACAGTCGTCTTTCAGATTCTATCTTGTCTTGTCTGTAGTCAAAACCATCAGCAATTAGAATCACATATTTGAACTCCAGCCCTTTTGCTCCATGACAACTGGTAACTAGCACGGCATCTGGATCGATTGATATATCAGGGCTTTCATTAAATTCATAGATTGAAGTGATAATCTCACTGATTGAAATTGGAGTAGATAGGTTTTCAGAACCATATCCCCTTTCTTTATCAATATCCTCAGCAATCTTAATTAACGTTTTCACTGTCGGCTCAGAAAGGCAGCGTTGATTTCTTTTAAAGAAATTCTCGAAACGATCTTTGACAGACTCTTCCTTAGAAAGAATCAGATCGGGTTTTTTCTCTAAAGCACTGATCAAAAGCTGAGTAACTCGATTACGAATTAGTTTAATATCTTCGCCCTTAAGAGAATAAGTGGGAATACCAACCCTGCGCTCAAGTAGTGCCCGTGCTTTATCCATGTGCTGCCAATTTCTTGCCAAGATGGCAATCTCTCCAGGTTTAACACCATCACGCTTGATCCATTTCTCTACCTGACACTTGATGTATTCTGCTTGATAATTATCATCCTCAAATTTCAGAGATTGTATATTTAGTCCGCCCTGACCTGTACGCTCATTGTCGATTCTAACTTGCTGATCTCCTCTATGTTTAAGGCGATCGCTGTTGTTTTGAATAAGCCGATTCGCCGCCGCAATAATTGCCTCAGTAGAGCGATAATTTTCAGTCAGCAGAAACTGTTTAGCTTGATATTCTGCCTGAAAAGAACGGATATATTGGGTGGAAGTACCTCGCCATTCATAGATATTTTGATCATCATCCCCAATCACACAAATACTGGTTTGCACAAAGGTGTTTTGATCGCTCACTTCCCTTTGTAAACCAGCAATTAATTTGACAAGTCGGTACTCCTGTTCAGCAACATCCTGATATTCATCTACAAAGATGAATTCACAATTACCCAAAATTCTTGAAATCCTTAACTGATTATCTTCATCTCCTGTATCTTCTTCGTCTTCGTTATTCGCAAGAAAATTACAGGCATCTTTGATCAGTTGAGTAAATTTTTGATTTGGGTCTCTAGCTTTCCTTTGTGTAGTTTGAGACTCATTGTTGGTTTGCTCTACTGTTCGACCCAAAATTGCCAGGGATAATCCATGAAAAGTGTAGACTCGTAGCCTTGATGCCAGTTCTCCCACCAGATATTGCAAACGCAGTCTTAGCTCTCTAACCGCATTACGGTTGTAGGCAAGGGCAATGATTCGAGCCGGATCGACTCGTTTGACCTTAACCAGATAAGCAATCCGATGAACGATCGTCCGAGTTTTGCCTGAACCTGGTCCCGCAATCACAGAAATAGTTGATGATTCGGAAAGAACTATTTCACGCTGAATTGAATTGAGGGGATGGATGATGCGATCGTAGTCTTCCTGGGTACTGGGACGTTTAGCCGCCTCGCCATCTGTATTAGGGTATTGAGTGGAAAATTGTGATTTAAGAAGGGAAAAGTAATCTTCAATATATTCCTGTAACTCAGAGCCTGATTTTTCATGCTGTTTTCCATACTCAAGCATGATATGAGTACGACGGGCTTGCTCTTCATAGTGGGGCTTAACTATTTTGGGATAAGCCTTAGTAATATCCTTTTCCATGCTTTTTAATAGCTTTCCCTTAGCTGTTAGACCCTCCTTGAGCAATCTTACTTTCATTGCCTGATAGAAGAGGTTAAGACCATCGGCTAATCGAATCAGTCGATGTCGGTGCATCCAAGCGATTGCTGTTTCTAAATCCTCTAATTCAAAACTCTGAGGATTAGAAAGCTGATTAACCTTGGCAAGCAAATCATGTATATCAATTTGTAGTCTCAGACGTGCTCCACTTGTTTTTTCAAGTGTTTTATCTACTCTGCCATATAAATCACTAATAATTTTTTCAATTAAAATCGAGTAGACATCAAAATTTTCCTTTGCTGTAAATTGCTTGACTACTACAATATCTCGATTGACTCGTCGGTATTCAATCCATCCAAGATATTTCCATCCTTCCAGAATATCTAAGATTTTAGCTGCACTTAATTTTTCCTTTCTACCTGGATCAAGACGAGTGGCTAGACCCCGGCAATTTATCTGTATCTCTTGACGATCGCTTAACAAGTTGGTAATCTCTTCAATGATTTTCTTCTCTATTTTTTTCAGTTTTTCATAATTGCCCTTAGCTGCGCCTTTACTACCGCTTGAACCTTTAGCAACCAGTAAAGTGATTGGCATTTTTGCTGTACACACTTCTGCCCTTTGCAATTCTTTGACATGCTGCCTTAGTTCTTTGATGGCAATTCCTGAATTATCGCTTAACCTTTCTAATGGGAATGGCTCATCTCGATCTTGAGAGTAGGCTTTGGCAGTGTGCATAGCCAAAATTAAATTGTGAAACTCGTCTTTACGATAATTCGGTAAATTATTTTTGTGAGCATACAGATCAAATGCGTTCAAAGACTCTTGTGGAGTGGGATACACAAGTTCAAACTCTATAAATGAAGACTGATTTTCTGCTCGCTCAATCAGACCAAAGATTTCTAAGTAATGTAATGCGACTTTGATTTTGGTATCTCTCTGTTCGGTTTCTGAGGCAAATTCCTCATCAAGATCACTGGCTTGGTAAATTTCGTTTGCTGTGATCCAAAACGATTCCTGAGTTGTATCTTTGCCCTGAATTTGCTTCTTGAGGCTAGCAATAGCAAAAAATAAATACAATAATTCTTTTTCAGATAGTTGATTCAAGCTTTGAAGAAAGAAAACAGTATCCGCATCTTGAGGATCAAACAATAACGTACAGGTGGAGGGTTCTCCATTTCTTCCGGCTCGCCCCGCTTCCTGCACATATCCCTCCAGGTTGCCACTCATAGTGTGGTGAATCACTGCCCTGACATCCGGGCGATCGATGCCCATGCCAAAGGCACAGGTTGCTACAACAACATTCAGTTCCCTGTCCTTAAATTGTTGTAGAATCTCGTGCTTGTCTTCTTTAGAAATTTTGCCGTGGTAGAACCTTGCTTCTACTTCATTCTCGTTGAGTAACTGAGCTAATCGTGCTGTGTTTTTACGTGTTGTCGTGTAAACCAGTACAGCCCCATCCCGGGTAAGTGCATGTTTAACTTCTGCAATTAACGTTTGATCCTTTGCCTGTTTAGAAGTGGGAATAATTCGATATTCTAGATTTTCTCGCTTACTACTGGAGCAAATTTCAGTGTGAATAAGAATTTGATGAGCAGCGAATAGCGACTTAATATCTTGACGTACAGCAACTGTAGCAGTGGCAGTCATAAATGCCATTAAGGGGAATCTATGCTGCTGCTTTTGATAAAGTTCACTAATAAATTTGGGAGCGTAGCGATAGTCAGGGCGAAAATCATGCCCCCATTGACTAATACAATGTGCCTCATCAAAAACAATCAACGATGGGAGGCGCTCCTGGAGTAATGCTCTGATGCTGGGCGATCGCAGTTGTTCAGCGCTGATATACAGCAAATCTTTTTCGCCATTGCGTAACTGCTCCAGTCTTTCCCGTCTTTCTGCTGGTGTAATATTGCCATTAATAAACGTGGCAAAATCCAGCCCTTTTTCCATTAATCCATTGACCTGATCCGCCATCAGTGCTTGTAGTGGCGAGATCACGACCGTCAATCCTCTCTGCCTTTGAGATAGCATCAATGCAGGAAGTTGATAGCAAAGCGATTTGCCAACGCCCGTTGCCATCAGAATTAGAGGGTTTTGGACGGCAAGAATGCTTTGGATGGCTGCTTCTTGCTCGCTACGAAACTCTGAAACGCCAAATTCCTGTAAGTAAGGCTGATAGGTAAATTCCCGTGGAAATTGTATCGGTTTCAACTGATTTAGAATTGATGGAAAATCAGGAAATCGGCTAAGCCATGCGCTTAGAGGTGGCTTTGTATTGCTACTATTGGATTCATAGTTCCAGGCTACTATGCCAGCTACACAAAGTCTTTGATCAAAATTCTTTGTAGGTGCTTGAGTAATAAATTCATGCAAATAGGTAGTATCTATCCCATCAATTGCTGTTTCAGATAGCATATTGATGTCAGGACATGTGCATCTTTTTGGTGCAAAAAACTGGCGGTATGCTTGGCTTGCTTCATCTTCTCCACAACTGAGCAAATAAGCATAGAAATTTAGGAGTTCTTGTGATTTGGCATTGAATGTGTGAAGAATTTTCTCTAACAGTTTTCTAGTGGCAAGGGCATCTTCCAAAGGGTTATTACCCTCATATTCACTGAGTTTGTACTCTTTATTGAGCTTATGCGATCGCTCTAGAGGAAAAGCTAGGACTGATAATTCTAAGGTGTCGATCACTAACCAATGCTTCAAAGTTGAGAAACTCTTGATTAGATAGCGATAATCAAATCGTCGAAAGTTGTGCCCACAAATTTGTAAACCCTGTTTGTGAAAAAACTCCAAGCTTTCTTGAGCAGTTTCAGCTACTTTAGTATCAAGTTCTAAATCCCTAGATACTAAACCAAATCTGTAAATATTTTTTTCCTGGTCTACTTCAAGATCAATATACGTATAGTTGGTTAGTATCGATGTTGGGTGCATATTCTAGTCCAGAAAATTTAAATTTTGACAGGATTTGACCTGCTAGAAAGCCTGATTTTTCAGAAATGCACCTTTCCCAAACTTATGCCTTGAGATATTAGCTATAAGAGGATGCTTTAAAAGTATCAAAACGATGGCACTAGCCCCCTTTTCTGGTATGCCCATAGGGCTTTAAGCTCCCAATTCTGGGAGACTTTGAATCCGGTTCCTCCCAGAATATAGCCTGACGGCATCGTAAAAGGGGGACCAGGGGGGCAGTTTAGGTAACAATTGTGCCTTTTCAAACGCCATCTCAAGCCAACTAACTTTTATTTGGACTGATCCTAGCTTCCCTCATTTAGATAACCACCCTATTTGGGGTAACTAGGTAGATTTGAATCTAGATAACACCCTATGTGGAGCAGATAGGTTGAAATTTATCTGTATAACGACCCAAAGTGGGATCTTATGCGACTTGAGATCTACATAATTACCTGAAATGGGATCTTATCTAGATTCAAGTCTGTATAACTATGCAGATCTTGCTTTATATAGTAGCCTCAAGAAGGACATTACGCGGACAGCTTCACAAAAATCTTTACCAATAAAAATACCTGTAAAATCTGATATTGAGTACGAGTGTTCTCTAAGCCTTTACCATTGACGCAGGAACGCCACCAGTTTGATTGAACTGTTACAAGTACATTCTTAGCCGATTAAACCACGGCATCATCGGGATTTAGATCAGGGGTATGGATAGGTGTATTTACCACTTTCGTTAGAGCGCTAACTATCTCAACATTGATTGAAATTCTAGGATTCCAGAACAGCAGTGCATTTAATTTCAACCATCAATCCTGGTGTGGATAATGTTGTTACCCCTACCCCCGTCCAGGTAGGATATAGATTTGTAAAATAGCGCTCTTTCACTTGGATAAACAAGGGCAGATAAGGAATCGTCAAGGGGGGCTGATTAGACGCTGTATATAAATCGGGAGTGGTCACATGGTAAGTGACCATCTCAACTACATTGTCAAACGTTGCTCCAGCCGCATGAAGCACTTTTTTAACATTTTCAAATGTTTGGATAAATTGTGCCTCTGGTTCCGTTACTATTTGCATATTTTCATCACGACCGACTTGTCCAGCGATATACAAAGTGTTACCAATTTTGATTCCAGGGCAATAATGATACTTTTCATATAAAATTTCCATTCCGCTGGGAATAATCACTTCACGAGTTGGCATGGTTGACTCCTATTCACGCATCTTCTTAATTGTTGCTAATACAATCACTCCAATGTCCAGCGATCGCTTTTGGTTGAAAGCTAGGGAACTTTTTGATCTTGTTGTCTTGTTTGATGCCTCACTGCCTCACTCTAATTGTAATGGTAGGATACAATGCGCTAGGCTTTGCTATCTTCTGCTACCCTTTTCAAGGGCTTAACTTTCCGGTTGATGGAATATGCCAATAAACATGTAGGATTGAGGCATGACGATCGCCGTGAATTAAACCTCCCCTTGCAAAATTGGATGCGCTGCAATGCCCTCCGAAACCTACAAAAAGCTCGTTGCTAAACAATTTAGCTCAGATTTTCAGTCCGCGATCGCGATTGTCGAAGTCCCCATTCCCACTCCTAACTCTGGCGAAATCCTGATTCGCAACAAGTTTGCGGGAATTAATGCCGGATTTGATACCTTGATTTGCCAGGGAAATATTCCCTATGTCGATCTCACTCTTCCCTTTGATCTGGGGGTTGAAGCGGTGGGAGAAGTAGTGGCGATCGGTGATGCTGTAAAAGATTTTCAAGTGGGAGATGCGGTGGCTACAATCGGGCGTGGCGGCGGCTATCGAGAGTATCAACTCATTCCTGCCCAGCTTGCCTTTAAGGTGGCTGAAGCCATTCCCGAAATTCTCACTTTGATGCCAACGGGGATATCGGCACTGGTAGCGCTAGAGCAGGCAGGCGAGATGCGGAGCCAAGAGACGGTATTAGTCACGGCTGCCGCTGGTGGCACTGGGCATATTGCGGTGCAGTTAGCCAAACTCGCTGGAAATCATCTGATTGGTACCTGCGGTTCGGTGGTTAAAGCACAACTGTTGCAGGAATTAGGGTGCGATCGTGTGATTAACTATCACCAGGAAGATCTAAATTCCGTATTGCAAGCAGAATATCCGAATGGTGTAAATCTGATATTTGACTGTGTCGGTGGTAGGGTGTTTGATACCTGTCTGGAGCATTTAGCGGTACGAGGACGGTTGGTGACTGTGGGGTTTATTTCAGACTATGCCCAAGTGCCGCAAGTCGTCTCCCAGCCCCGAATTTATCACCAATTATTTTGGAAAGCGGCTTCCGTCCGAGCCTTTCTCATGCCTCACTATGCCGAATATATGGCTACAGCCCGCGATCGTCTGCTCAACCTGTTTTACACCCATAAACTTCGCGTTGCGATCAATCCAACTCCGTTTAATGGCATCGAATCGATTCCGATCGCCGTTAACTATCTGCTAACTGGCAAGAATGTTGGTAAGGTTGTGGTTCAGTTTTATTAGCCGATTCCGTTGGAAGGGATTAATCGAGTAGATTTCTTAGCCTTGAAAAGTTAGCGATCGCTAAAGGGATCTTAGAGATACTGAATGAACTCTAAAATCCCTGTTGTTAGCAATTTAGAGAATGGTTAATTCGGTGATTAATCTAACTCTTCTTCACCAATGTCTGCCAATGCTACAGGAGCGTGTTCTGGTGTGCGTAGATCATCGACCAGATTTTGGATTTCCTCGGGTGGGGGTGGGGTAAAGCGAGATACGACCAGGGTGACAATGAAGTTCAGAATCATCCCGACGGTGCCAAAGCCTTCAGCGGAAATGCCAAACCAGGGAGCCATGCCACCGAATTTGACACTAACCACGTAAATGCTCGTGACAACTAATCCCGTGATCATACCCGCGATCGCGCCTTCCCGGTTTGTGCGTTTATCAAATACCCCCAGAATAATGATTGGGAAGAAGCTAGAAGCCGCTAGACCGAAGGCAAGGGCAACCACCTCTGCCACAAATCCGGGAGGATTAATGCCAAAGTATCCGGCAACCACGATCGCAATCCCAACCATAATCCGACCAATAAATAACCGCCTTGCCTCCGAGGCATGGGGATTAATCATGCGGTAGTAAACATCATGGGCAATGGAACTGGAAATCACCAGCAATAAACCCGAAGCGGTAGACAGGGCGGCGGCTAACCCTCCGGCAGCAACCAGAGCAATCACCCAGGGCGGTAGTTTTGCCACTTCGGGAGTTGATAGCACGACAATGTCACGATCGATGGTAATTTCGTTGGTAGCTTTATCGGGAGTTAGTTGGAGTCGTCCATCCCCATTGATATCATCAAACGCCAGCAATTTAGTTTTTTCCCACTTGGTTGCCCAATCAAGTTCTTGAACTTGTGCAATGGTCTGATTATGTAAGCTACCAATCAAGTTATAACGGGCAAACGCAGCCAGGGCGGGAGCCGTGGTGTAGAGAATCGCAATCATTAGCAGTGCCCAACCTGCCGATCGCCGCGCCGCTTTAACATCGGGAACGGTATAGAACCGGACAATGATATGGGGTAATCCCGCCGTTCCCACCATCAGCGCGATCGTGAAAAACAGCACATCGATCATCGGTTTCGTCGCAAACGGCTGGGTATAAGCCTGGAACCCTAGCTCTGTCTGGATGCCATTTAGCCGCTCCACAATGTCACTAAAGGCAAAACTCAGTTGAGGAATGGGATTACCCGTTAGCAGCACTGAAATAGCGATCGCCGGAATCAGGTAAGCAATGATCAGCACACCGTACTGCGCCACTTGTGTCCAGGTGATGCCCTTCATACCACCCAGAATGGCAAAAAATGCCACAATCACCATGCCGATGACGACTCCAGTATTAATGTCTACCTGGAGAAAGCGACTGAAGACAATGCCAACACCGCGCATTTGCCCTGCCACATAGGTGAGGGAAACAAAGATTGCGGCAATTACTGCCACCAACCGGGCCACCCCAGAATAGTAGCGATCGCCAACAAAATCGGGGACAGTGTACTTGCCAAATTTACGCAGATAGGGAGCGAGTAACAGGGCGAGCAACACATAGCCACCCGTCCAACCCATCAGGTAGATCGAACCGTCATACCCCAAAAACGAAATAATGCCAGCCATGGAAATAAATGACGCGGCTGACATCCAATCTGCTGCGGTTGCCGCACCGTTTGCCAGGGCAGGAACCCCCTGATCGGCAACAAAAAATCCTTTGGTATCTCGCACCCGAGAGTGCCAACCGATGTAGATATAAACGATGAACGAAAGAATGACTAAAACAATAGTCCAGGCTTCTGCTGACATTGCTGATCCTTAAAATGAGCGAAAATTGCAAGAAGTTTTAAGAGGTTGTTTGAAAAGTCACGATCGCTACCTGAACTGCCCCCTAGCCCCCCCATCCTGAGGGGAGCCGGATTCATAGTCTTCCAGAATATAGCCTGATGCCATTGTAAACAGGGGGCTTAAAGTCCTATGGGCATATCAGAGAAGGGGACGAGTGCAATCGCTTTTGATACCTTTAAAGCATCCTCTTACGGCTTGAAGTTGGAAATATCGGTTTCAAAGCACAACGATTTAACAGTCACCGAAATAACGTGCTGTTTCTGTCAAAGGCGGCTAGATTTGCACCTATTTAGTTAGAGGGATCTGTGCTCTCCGGATCTTTTTGTAGTGCTGCTTGCCCATTTCTCAAATATTTGCGCTCAATTTTTTCCATCTGATGGGCATAGACAAAAATCAAGATAACAAATACATAAATGGAGCCTTGCTGTGCCATCCAAAATCCCAGAGGTACGCTACCCAGCCTGATCGCGTTAAGCGGCTGTACGAAGAGGATGCTCATCCCGATCGAGACAACTGCCCAAATAATTAACAAATTGCGAATTAAAGTGGTATTCGCTCGCCAATAAGCTTGTCTTTCGTTTTGATTCATGGTTTTACAGTCAATAAGCTTCGATACCCTGAAACAGAAATCTCATCACACAAAAAGACCATCCAGAGCATCAAGTGCTTGGAACGATTCTTGCTCAGATGTTAATTAGGGTGTTAGAAGCGATGGGAATTCAATATGCAAAGTTTATCGCGCTCTGTGGATCCAATGATTAAACTTTTGTAAAAAATAACATCAGTAGAAAAATCTGTAAGAACCCTGTGGACTGGATTTTACCCACCTTGTAAAGTCCTATCATCTAGGGCTAATTCGCTGAAATTCTCAATAGCAATTTTGGACTGACGTTGATAACAGCAAGTTGATGCTCAAGGGTTCAAGTGATTGCAGTGCTAACAACTGTTTTAGTAGTAGAGGTACTGAAAAAGAAAATCACTAAGCTAACAGTCTGCTGTGGAACTGTTACAATCGTCGAATGTCATTTCACAGCAGGTTTAAGGTGGTTGAGCAAGCTTAATGATTAATTGTTCTGAACCTGCCTGAGCTACCGCATCATCACTGATCTTAGAAGATGGGCGATCTCCAGGAAGTGCTAAAACGACAAAAAATCGTTAACGACGACATCAATCTGATAAGGACGACATCAATTCGTTAACGACGACAGATAAACTGTTATTCGACAATTCGACAAATCGGGATGACTGGATTCGAACCAGCGACCCCTTCGTCCCGAACGAAGTGCGCTACCAAGCTGCGCTACATCCCGTTGCAGCAATCCTGTACTAGGGTAACACATTCTTATCCAGGTTTAGAGTTTTAGGGCAGCAAAAGTTTGATCTTAGATGGGTGATGCCACGATCGCCTTGATGCTTCTCGGCTAGACCTGTCCCTTGATAGACTGAACATATAGATGTTCATGGGATACGCGTGTGGTTGTCAAGCCAGAATGGTTACGGGTGAAAGCCCCCCAATGGGAGCGGGTGGGTAGCGTCAAGGAAATCCTGCGGGACTTGAGGCTAAATACCGTTTGCGAGGAAGCGTCTTGCCCCAATATTGGCGAATGCTTCAACAATGGCACTGCCACCTTTTTGATCATGGGACCTGCCTGTACCCGTGCCTGTCCCTACTGTGATATTGATTTTGAGAAAAAGCCGCAGCCTCTGGATCCGACCGAACCGGAACGGTTGGCGGAAGCGGTGCGGCGGATGCGGTTAAATCACGTTGTCGTGACTTCGGTTAACCGGGATGATTTGCCCGATGGGGGAGCCGCCCAATTCGATCGCTGCATTCGTGCCATCCGATCCGCCTCACCGGGAACGACGATCGAGGTGCTGATTCCTGACCTGTGTGCCAATTGGCAGGCGTTAGAACTCATTACCCAAGCTAACCCAGAAGTTCTGAACCACAATACGGAAACCGTCTCCCGGTTGTATCGGCGGGTGCGTCCTCAGGGTAACTACCAGCGATCGCTGGAATTGTTGCGCCGAACTCGTGAACTTGCTCCCCAGATTTATACCAAAAGCGGCATTATGGTGGGTTTGGGAGAGACGGACGAGGAGGTGAGACAGGTGATGCGGGATCTGCGATCGGTCGATTGTGACATTCTGACGATCGGGCAATATCTCCAACCCAGCCAAAAGCATTTGGGAGTGGTGGATTTTATTACCCCAGAACAATTTGCAGCTTGGACAAGCTATGGGGAATCGATTGGGTTCTTGCAGGTGGTGGCTTCCCCGCTCACCCGTAGTTCTTACCACGCAGAACAGGTGCGATCGTTAATGGAACGGTATCCTCGCTAATGTCATCTCAAACGATCGCAGTGATTGGGGCAGGAGCCTGGGGATCGACACTGGCAACGCTGGCAGTCCACCGGGGACATACGGTACGGGTCTGGTCACGTCGTAGCCCTGAAAGTTTATCGGTGGTGCTGGATGGAGTCGATATGGTGATTTCGGCTGTATCGATGAAGGGAGTGCGATCGGTAATTGAGCAAATTCAGCCAGCGGCGCTCCGTCCAGACACGATCATTGTTACGGCAACGAAAGGGTTGGATCCAGAATCCGTGAGTGCCAACTCGTTACCCTTGCTCCCCTCGCAACTCTGGCAGGCTGCCTTGCCCCACCAGGCGATCGCCGTGTTATCCGGCCCAAATCTTTCCAAGGAGATTGCTCAGGGTTTACCGGCGGCGACGGTGGTTGGCAGTGATCATCTGGCAGCGGCGGAAGCCGTACAAACCGCGTTATCGTCTGCCAGTTTTCGCATCTATACCAATCCCGATCGTCTGGGGGTGGAGTTAGGCGGCACTTTAAAGAATGTGATTGCGATCGCAGTGGGCACCTGTGACGGCTTACAACTGGGGACGAATGCCAAAGCTGCCCTGGTGACACGCGGATTGGCAGAGATTATTCGGATTGGGACGGTCTGGGGGGCGAAGCCGGAGACCTTTTATGGGTTGTCGGGATTAGGCGATCTACTGGCAACCTGTAATAGTGCCCTCAGTCGCAATTATCAAGTGGGATTTGGCTTGGCTCAGGGGCGATCGCTGGCTCAGGTGCTGGCAGATTTACAAGGGACAGCCGAAGGGGTGAATACAACGGGAGTCTTGATCCAACTGGCGGCGCAGCAGAATATCGTCATGCCCATCTCGCAACAGGTCGCTCAACTACTGGATGGGAGTATTACTCCCCACGCCGCCGTGGAAGCCTTAATGCAACGAGAACATAAGCCGGAAATTAACTAAGGCTTACAGAGCAATCAAATTGGTAATTGCTTCGATAGAGGCGAAGTATGAGGGCTTCAAATATTTGTTGCAAAGAGATTAAATCCGCTCAGAGAACTGGCTTTATTAACCTGTGATTGAACGGAGTCTACGAACAAAGACTTGATGAAGTTGGCGGCAGTGTGTGCAAAAACGTCAGGAAATTGCCTTAGAAGTGATGTAGGTTAACCTAGCACCTTGATGTAAGTCACCGACCCCCTTTTACCTTGTCTTTACAATGGCTGCAATTCCCAAAATCAGGAGTTTCTAAAGGCAACCTAATTTCGCAGGCTCAATTTGTCCGGGTGCGTCATTCTACTGCGGGTCAAAAGGTTGCTAGTAGACCTCGAAATGTCATGGGTTCCGAAACTAAACCATATTACGGAACTGTAAATGATGTTCTTTAGTCCTGATTAATTGGGAACACTATCAGCAAGCAGCCGACGAAGCCATTCTTACCTGGAGCAACTGAGACGAGCACTATGCCAGCATCATCTTTTTACGCTGAAGCAGGATACGACGAAGCCCTGTATGCCCAGGGTTTACCCGCAGATCTATCGAACAATCAAGGGCAGATGGTAGACGACTTAATCAGTCTCGACATGGAAGATGGTGATCCAGCCATGCTCCAACGTAGCACAAGTCGTCGGACAACTGACCTGGTGCGGTTGTACCTCCAGGAAATTGGTCGGGTGCGGTTACTCGGACGCGACGAAGAAGTAGCAGAAGCTCAACAGGTACAGCGCTACATGGCATTACTAGAACAACGTCAGCAAGCGGCGATCGACGTTGGTGGTGCGATCCAGCGCTATGTAGAAGTGATGGAAACCAAAGCTCGTCTGACGGCACAGATGGGATATAGTCCCTCGCTCGATCGCTGGCTGGCTGAAGTTGGGCTGACCCGCGAAGAATTGAAACAAGTTCGGACTGAGGGTAAACAGCATTGGGCACAGATTGCCGGATTAGCCGTTGAAGAACTGGAAAAAATTCAGCGAGAAGGGATTCGTGCCAAAGAACACATGATTAAGGCAAATCTGCGCCTGGTGGTGTCCGTTGCCAAAAAATATCAAAATCGCGGTTTGGAACTGCTGGATTTGATTCAGGAAGGCACTTTGGGTCTGGAACGCGCCGTCGAGAAATTTGACCCAACCAAAGGCTATCGCTTCTCTACCTATGCGTACTGGTGGATTCGTCAGGGCATTACCCGCGCGATCGCCACTCAAAGCCGCACGATTCGCCTGCCGGTTCACATCACCGAAAAACTGAACAAAATTAAAAAGGCGCAACGCAAAATTTCCCAGGAAAAAGGTCGAACCGCGTCGATCGAAGACATTGCGATTGAACTGGAAATGACCGCTCCCCAGGTGCGGGAAGTGTTGCTGCGAGTGCCGCGATCGGTGTCCTTAGAAACGAAAGTGGGTAAGGAGAAAGACACGGAACTGGGTGATCTGCTGGAAACCGAAGAAGTGTCTCCCGAAGATACCCTAATGCGGGAAGCCCTGCGGCGGGATTTACAACAACTGCTGGCAGACCTGACCAGTCGCGAACGGGATGTGATCCAGATGCGGTTTGGCTTAGGGGACGGGCAACCCTACTCGCTGGCAGAAATCGGTCGGGCATTGGATCTGTCGCGGGAACGGGTTCGGCAGATTGAAGCGAAAGCGCTGCAAAAACTACGGCAACCCAAGCGGCGGAATCGGGTGCGGGATTATCTGGAGTCGCTCAGCTAATCATAGGGTTGGCTAACGCCTGAGCAGAAGTCGGCTCAACTTTCAGGCTAACTAAAGTAACGATCGTTGAGAGTTCTTTCCAGATACCAGGAGAGAACTCTTTTAATTTGAGGTGGTCGATCGCATTAGGAGATTCTGAAAAAAACATTACCCCTGTACGGGTTTAGCATTCGGTAGAGCATCTTTGACTGATCTCGAAGGTTGTTGACCGAATGCCAAACCCCTACAATTTATGGGGATAAATCCTTCTGGAAACGACCTTAGGGGTGGGTTTTGCCGTGATCTGAATCGTTGAACCGATGACAGATTGGCTAAACCCGCCTCTATAGGGTGATTGTGAACGTTACGCCATTGGCACTTTCGCCAGACTGCGACCCACACCTGCCACGGCTCCCGGTGCATAGAGGTGAGTAACATAATCGGCGATCATGCGATGGGTGTTGAAGGCAAGGGAATTGGTTTTAATCGATGCCTTCATCA
The DNA here is from genome assembly GCF_050753385.1 of Pantanalinema rosaneae CENA516. Taxonomy (NCBI): domain Bacteria; kingdom Bacillati; phylum Cyanobacteriota; class Cyanophyceae; order Leptolyngbyales; family Leptolyngbyaceae; genus Pantanalinema; species Pantanalinema rosaneae. The sequence goes on along the minus strand of NZ_JBLZFZ010000008.1, from coordinate 7,129 downwards.
TCTTGATCCAACCGTGGGGAATGCCGTTGGCATCCTGGTCGTAGTAGAGGGGTGCGATCGTCTCCTCCAACAATTGATAGAGCGAGTCAGAATCAATTTTGTCCTGAAGCTCTTGATCGCTGGTATGGGCATCTTTGCCGATCGCCCAACCATTCGTGCCCTTGCCCGTGGCATCAATTTGGTAGCCTTCACACCACCAGCCATCCAGCACACTACAGTTAATGCCGCCGTTAAAGCAGACCTTCTGCCCACTGGTGCCCGAGGCTTCCAATGGACGGCGGGGATTGTTTAACCAAACATCGACCCCCTGAACGAGCTTGCGGGCGGTGTGCATGTCGTAGTCTTCGATGAAGGCGACACGATTGACGATCGCCGACTGCTTACACCATTCCATCAAGCGTTGGATGATCCGTTTACCTTCTTCATCGGCGGGGTGCGCTTTACCCGAGAAAATGATTTGAACGGGGCGATTCGGATTACCAAAGATCTTGAGAGCTCGCTCTGCATCTCGCAGCAACAACGCTCCCCGCTTGTAGGGGCTGAAACGACGGGCAAAGCCGATCGTCAGCGCTTTAGGATCGAGCATATAATCCACGGCTTGAATACTGCTGGCATCCTCACCCCGATCGTGGCGAGACTGCCGGAGTTTGAACCGGGTATGGGCAATTAACCGCTCCTTGAGAACCTGATGCCGCCACCAAATCTCTTCATCCGGGATTTGCTCTACCTTTTCCCATAGTTGGGGATCGAGCACTTTATTCTGCCAATTCTCGCCCAGGTATTGACAGAACAAATCATCGAATAATGCCGATGTCCAGGTGGCCGCATGAACGCCATTGGTAATGTAGCCGATCGGGACTTTTTCTTCCGATCGCTCTGGGTACAACACATTCCACATCTGGCGGGAGACTTGTCCATGCAATTCGCTGACTCCATTGGCCGCCCGACACAGACGCAGGGCTAACACGGTCATGCCGAAGGGTTCCCAGGGATCCCCTAGCCGCCGCGCTCCCAGTGCCAGGAATTGTTCACGGGAGAGTCCCAATTGGGGCCAGTATTGGGCGAAGAAGGAGTCCATTAGATCGGCTGAGAACACATCATGTCCGGCTGGAACGGGCGTATGGGTGGTGAATACGCAACGATCGCGGACAGAGGCTTCGATGTCGTAGAACGATTTCCCGGTGCGTTGAATTTCTAGCCGCGTTACTTCGAGCAGGCAGAAGGCGGCATGTCCTTCATTCAGGTGATAAATTCCGGGTTCAATACCAAGCGCTTGCAGGGTTCGTACTCCGCCGATGCCCAAAATAATTTCCTGGGCAATGCGGGTTTCCTGGTTGCCGCCATACAGGTGTCCGGTTAACCAGCGATCGATCGGATCATTGTCTTCCCGATCGGTGTCCATGAGATACAAACTGACCCGACCGACCTGCACCCGCCAGATTTGAACTTTGACATTGCGTTGGCGGACATGCACCTCGATCGTGATCGGTTCACCCTCCGCATTCCGCATCAGTTCCAGGGGCATCCGTTCAAACGGATTGTCGATGTAGTAGTCTTCTTGCCAACCCTGGCGGTTCAGGCGTTGGTGGAAATAGCCCTGGCGGTACAGCAGCCCCACCCCGACCATCGGCACACCTAAATCGGAGGCAGATTTCAGGTGGTCGCCTGCCAAAATCCCTAAGCCACCGGAATAAACGGGTAGCGATTCGTGTAAACCAAATTCGGCACAGAAGTAAGCCACCGGGTGTTGCTGCGAAATTTGGGGAGCAACTTTGCTAGCCCAGGTGTTTTCACCGGCCATGTAGCGATCGAACTTTTCCGCTACTTTTTTCAAGCGCTTAGCAAACAGGGGATCAATGGAAAGCTGGGTCAGACGCTCAAAGGAGACTGACTCCAATAGCATGACCGGGTTATGCCCGCACCGTTCCCACTCATCCGGATTAATGTTCTGGAATAGCGAAATCAGGTCAGGAGTCCAGCACCACCAATAGTTATAGGCCAGATCTGCCAACCGTTTCAGCGATTGGGGCAGTCGGGCACTCAAGCGATCGGCAGGCTTTACAGAAAGGGTATTCACCATATCACGTCAAATGCGTTTGGAATCACTGCAATAGAGTCTAGACAGACCAGAAAATTCACGCAATATTTCACACCAGTAGACTGTCTGCGCTCTGAATTCTTTGAACCTATCCCTGAGTGGCGATCGCCCGAAGATTCGAATAATTCGAGCGAACCAAAGTCAGCGACATCTGCACTATAGCTTGCCAGGATTCAGCCCATGATCAGGCTTTCTTTAGATTATTTGCAGTTTCACGGATTCAGTGATCACTGTAAAACGGCTGAATCCCCAAACCATGCTCGGTTCTGGGGCAATGTTCTGACAGCCCAAAAAACTTTGCAACATTTTGTCTTGATTGATACGCCCGATCGCCGTCGGTGGTGAACAGCTAGAGCGGCTGAGTCCGAGCTATTCTGCGATCGCTGGCTCTGGGGCAGAGACGGAGACGGAAACCTGAGCAGATGGAATAACCGGATTCGCACTGGTAGGAGTCAACGGTTGCATAACGGCGATCACTTGGCGAGGGTAATCCACAAACCCAAAGGTTGGCGCAGGACTGTCGGTATCCCCATTACTGGTGCGCCACTCTTGCTGATAGGCAGACTGACTGAGGCGCAGAATTTTGAACTGTCCCAAGCGATCGCGGGTGGCTACTTCCTGCGATTCCTGTTGCGTCAATGGCATCACTGCCACCTGAATTCCCGTCACTTCGGCATTGGGCTGGAGTAGGTGACGCACTGCCGGAGAGACATCCTGGGGCAGTTCGCTCAGGGCAACTGGCAAATTATTGGGTGTAGCACTGGGGCTAACCGTTGGTGCTAGTTGCCTGGGAACAGCTTCTAGTAAGCGATCCCCTGGCATGGTGACGGTGGATGGATTGGGATTGAGTGCTAATTCGGCATTACCGGGATCGGGATTCGTTACCGTTTGCACCGTTGGCATCGGGAAATTACTGGCGATCGGGGTAACGCTGGGCTGGGTAGCATTCGGAACCAACGACTGACCGGCATTCGCAATCTCGGCAGCGAGCGGTTGAACTGGGTTAGGATTGGCAGCGTTCGAGGCTGACAGGGGAGCGGTCAAGCTTTCTGGTGGCGAAATTGGGTTAGCCGCGATCGCGCCATTAGTCACTAGATTGCTGGGATTGGGCTCCGTAGGCTGGAGTAAACCCGATGGCGGTGCATTCAGAACATGGCTGACAGTGCCCATGTTTTGGTTAGACACTGGACTGTTCTGAACCGGAGTTAATGCCTGTTGTGTGTTTGAGTCCAGAGCCGCGATCGTGGGTGCAGTAGGGAACTGCGGTTCAGGTAAGGAAAAAGCTGCCTGGGTCGCTTCCAACTGGGAGCCGGATAACTCGGGTAGAACTGGGATTGGGGCTGTGGGTTGGGCAAGTTGAGCCGTGGATTGTTCGAGTTGAGCGATCGCCGGGGAGGGGGACAGCGAAAATTGTAAGGGTGATGATGTCCCCGCGATCGTTTCGGGCGTGGTTGGCTGAGGTGTTGCTTGGGTGCCGCCAGCATTGTGCGGCTCAGGGATTTGAGAGAGGGGGGGCGGGGGGAGGGGGGGCTTCTTGGTATCTGGCTGGTTTGGGCTGAAGGCATCTATGGCAGCCATACCAGAAGCCAGAGTCGCTAACAATCCGGCTCCGACCAATCCAGTACGCACCAATTTTTGCTGAAGCGATCGGGGGGCTTGCTCTGAGCGGTAGGCAAACTCGTCCGCATCTGCCAAATAATAGCGGAAGTAAGTCAGAGGTCCTTCAATACACCCGTCATCAGGAATCACTGTGATATCGGTAGGCAATGCCGATATAGAGTCTGAACCGTTTTGTTCAGGATTCCCGATTGGGTTGGAGTGGCTCAGGCTGGCTACCTCAGCTTTGACAATTGCCCTTTCCTCAGAGTTCAACGGTGCAATCATGCGGTTCAAGTTCCCAGGTTACAAGGTCAGTACTCATCATCGGACTGTGCTAATCCGTGACTCGGTAAGAGTTCAGGTGAGAAGTGATTAAACTGACGTACTTCCAGGTAATGTGGCTAAACAGAGGGATTCTGTCTGACTAGTTATTCAAATCGTCTGGTTCAGGTCAGGACAATTTTGCGAGATATCACTGAGAATTCAGATCTTCTACCCTCAGATAGAGGATCAGGATCGTTGGGGATTTAATTTCCGGTCTTTTTGCTTTCAAGTCCGCCAGGTGAGAGGATGTTTTAAAAGTATCAAAACGATTGCACTAGCCCCCTAAATCCCCCAATTCTGGGGGACTTTGAATCCGGTTCCCCCCAGAATTGGGGGGTTAGGGGGGCAGTTCAGGTAACAATTGTGACTTTTCAAACGCCCTCTGAGCGCTTCCTGAAAAACTCGGATTTTATTTCCGGCTGATTCCGGCATAATCGGTTGCAGGTGCAGTAAGGAATGAGCCGATGACCCTAGAACTCCCCGTTCTCCGCTTTGGCGATGGTATTGACTACCCCGAATATCGGGACGCTGTGAGGAAGCTGCAAACTGCATTAGGTGTGCCTGCGGATCAAATTGATGGGTTATTTGGGCGGGGAACGGAAACTGCGGTGAAGCTGTTTCAACGTCATAATGGCTTGATTGCCGATGGCATTGTAGGTGACAAAACCTGGGCGGCGTTACTGAAGCAACCCGTTCAACCACCTGATCCCTCTATACCGCAACCTAACACACCGATCGTCAGAACAGCGATCGGCGCATTTAATCTGGACAAGATCGTGGCATCAATTCCCTATGCTGATGTGCGAACGATCGCCCGCGCCACCTTGCCAATCATTCTGCACCAATGTCAGTCAGATAGCGTGACGGATCCGGCGCATATTGCTTACATCCTGGCAACGGCGGAACATGAATCGCGGTTAGGGTTGTGGATGGAAGAGTTTGCCAGTGGTTGGGAGTATGAAGGTAGTTGGGATTTGGGCAATACCGAATCCGGCGATGGCCCCCGCTTCAAAGGACGAGGATTTGTCCAACTCACCGGACGAAAAAATTATGTCACCTGGAGCGATCGCCTCAAGATGGATTTAGTCCGGTATCCGGAGCGAGTCATGCAACCGGAAATTGCGGCTCAAATTCTGGTTCAGGGCATGCGGGATGGGCTGTTTACTGGCAGTAAGCTGAGTGACTACATTCGCTCTGGGAACCGAGATTTCTACAGTGCCCGTCGGATTATTAATGGCTTAGATCGAGCCAGCCAAATTGCCGCGATCGCCGAAGAGTATCTCAAGATCTTGCCATAGGGAGGTCGAGCAATCACTGTAAGCTAAAAGCTGACCGCCGATTGTCGATCGTCATGCCGATTTGGGAAATTGATTTTTACCGTCGTCCTCTCCAGGATGAACAGGGTAACGAGTTGTGGGAACTGCTAGTCTGTAACCCCGAAGGAACGTTGCAGCAGGTTGTCAATTGTCCCCAGTCTCAAGTAAATGCAGATTGGGTAGCGGCTCAATTACAACACTGGCTGGAGGCAGGGTGCGATCGTCCAGATGTCATCCGTGTCTTTCGTCCCCAAACTCTGCATTTATTAGAGCCTGCCTGTGAACGCCTGGGGATCTCCGTAGAACCGACCCGCCGCACTCCCACCCTAAAACGTTGGTTAGTTGAGCGATCGCAGCTTTACCCTACCTTTCCTGGCTACAATCATCAACCTTACCAACCATTGCATCTGGATCAACCCCCGCCTGTTCCCTTAAGCGAAAATCTCTGGGGCGATCGCTGGCGATTTGCGACGCTGCCTGCCGGAGAGTTAATCGACTTTGGAACGGGGTATCCAATTCCGATCCTAGAAATGCCAGAATTTCTATTGCCGTTAAACCTGGGGTTAGCTTCTACGGCCGCTATTCCCGGCATTGTGATTGATGGGGGTCGTCGATCGCTGCCCTTAGCCCAATGGTTACAACAAGCCCAGCCGATTGCCCTCAACTATGTACCGGGTGCGCCCGATGGCTTGATTCTGGAAGCCGGACTGGTCGATCGTTGGGTAGTGGCGACTTTTGAGGATGCTGATGTGAAAGCCGCCGCGCAATTATTTGAACAGCGGAAACAAGCCAGCCAGGGTTTGCATTTCCTGTTAGTCCAACCGGATGACTCAGGCATGACCTATACCGGATTCTGGCTCTTGAAGGCGGAAGGTTGATGCGATCGGGGTCTAGTTTCACTGATAGAGTAGCTGAAAGTTGATCAACGGCTTCCTATGACTGACCCTCTGCTTTCTGTGAATAATCTGCGAGTTGCCTATCCGCGTCAACGCCAGGGTAGTGAGCAGTCAGGACAGTCGAGTCAATGGGCAGTCGATGATGTTTCCTTTACTCTCCAAGCTGGGGAACGGTTAGGGCTAGTGGGTGAGTCAGGCTGCGGTAAATCGACGTTGGGACGGGCGATCATGCGATTGTTGCCGGACGCTGCCCGGATCGAAGGACAAATCATGTTTGACGGTCAACCTGTATTAAATCTAAGTCCAACGGCGTTACGGCGATTTCGGGGAGAAGCGATCGCCTTGATCTTCCAAGATCCCATGACCCGCCTGAATCCCTTAATGACGATCGGGGATCACTGCCTGGAAACCCTAAGATCGCACCATGCCCATCTCTCCAAACGCCAAGCCAAGGAACGAGCCATCGCGGTACTGGAAGCCGTCAAAATTCCTCCGAATCGCTGGTCACAATATCCCCATGAATTCAGTGGTGGAATGCGGCAACGGGTGGCGATCGCTCTGGCATTGCTACTGGATCCCAAAATGATCATTGCCGATGAGCCAACCACCAGTTTGGATGTCACCGTTGCCGCCGAAATTCTGCGAGAATTAACTCGGCTTTGCGTCGATCGCCAAATGGCACTCCTGATCATTTCCCATGATCTGGCAATGATTGGCGAATACTGTGATCGCATTGCGGTCATGTACGATGGCAAGTTTGTCGAAACAGGCACTACCGACTTTGTATTACGTCAGCCGCAGCATCCCTATACGCGATCGTTGTTGGAAGCCGCGTTGCATATTCAGGCGGTGGGTCGGGATGGGGGAGGTAGGGAAGCTGTCTCTTATACACATCT